>JADFNY010000402.1 GCA_022563115.1 Acidobacteriota bacterium
ACGGACGGAGACACCGAGCTTGCCTTCGAGCACGCTCCGACCGACAAGAACCCTGGGCACGCTGAGATCTGTGGGTACGAGCAGGACGATGCTCTCATGGGGGATCTGATCGCCGACTGTATCCTTAGGTGCTACCCGGCCCGGGCGGAGTAGCCACTGATTACAGCGAGGCTACAGCAGGTCTGCGGAAACCGCCGCCACCACTGGATGCAGACAGGCTTTTAAGTCCCCCGCGTCTGCCAGTTCCGCCACCTGGGCAAGGAACCTAGAGCGTACCTCTCGGGAGGCGTTCAGCGCGGCCCGGGCGCCAAGTTCTCGCCCAGATAGCGGGTCAGTAGCTCGAACAGGTGGCGCGTGGTGTTGCGGCCCTCGAAGATGCTGTGCGACCGGTTCGGGTAGGCCATCATGGTGAACGGCTTGTTGTTCTCGATGAGCACGTTGATGAGGCGTTCGGTGCCCTGATAGTGGACGTTGTCGTCGCCGGTGCCGTGCACGATCAGCAGGTTGCCTTCCAGGTTGGCGGCGTACGTGATCGGCGAGCCCTGGCGAAACCCCTCGGGATTGCCCTCCGGCAGGCCCATATAGCGCTCCTGATAGATAGTGTCGTAGAGGAGTTGGTCGGGCACGGGCGCCACCGACATGCCGGTGTGATAGATCTCCGGGTGGCGGAACATCATGTTGAGCGTCATGGAACCGCCGCCGCTCCAGCCCCAGATGCCGATGCGCGCGCCGTCCACGTAGGGCCGCTCACGGATGACGCGCGCGGCGGCGGCTTGGTCTTGCGACGCCAGGATGCCGATCTGGCGGTAGACGATCTTGCGCCATTCGCGCCCGCGTGGCGCCGGCGTGCCGCGGTTGTCGACGCTCGCCACCAGGTAGCCCCGCTGGGTCAGCATCAGGTGCCAAAGGTAACGGTTACCACCCCAGATATCGCTGACCGTCTGACCCGCGGGCTCGCCGTAAACGTAGAACAGCAGCGGGTATTGCCGGCGCGGGTCGAAGTCCGGCGGTTTCATCATCCAGGCATCGAGCTCGACAACGGTCCCGGCAGCGGCGCCCTCCGCGGGCTCTCCGGCGGGCACCTCGACGCGGAAGAACTCCACCTCGCCTCGCGCCAGTTCCGCCACCTTCGCCCGTAGCGCGGTGTTGTCGACCATGACGCGAGCCACGGAATGATCGGGCAGGCTGATGAGCTCGATGACCGGCGGCACGCCGAAGGCCGAGTAGGTGTGGAACGCCCACGCCGAGTCGGCCGAGATCTGATAGCTGTGCGTACCGGGCTGGTCCGCCGGGGTCAGTCGCTCGGTGGAGCCGCTGCCGTCGAGCGGCCGCCGGTACAGGTAACGCTGGCCGGCGTTGTCGGGCGAAGCGATGTAGTACAGCCAGCCGCCCGCTAGATCGATGCTCTGGATGCTGATGAGGTCGAACGGCTCGGGGGTGATGGGGATCATCTCGCCACCCTCGCGCGGTACCAGGTAGGCGTGACGCCAACCGCTACCCTCGCTTACCCAGGTGAAGTGCTCGCCGCCGTCGATCCAGACGAGATCGTTCACGACGTTGACCCACGCCTCGTCTTCGTCCGTGAGGATGGTACGAGCGGTGCCCGACGAGACATTGCCGAGCATCACTTCGTTGGTGTTCTGCAGACGGTTGAGGCGCTGGAAGATGATTTCCTCGGAGGAGGAGGCCCAATCCATGCGCGCCAGGTAGTTGTTACGCGGGTCGCCGGGCAACTCGATCCAGCGCGTTGCCCCTCCTGTGGCGCTGACCACGCCCAACCGGCTCGCCGAGTTGGTCGTACCCACCTTCGGGTACGGGATCGGAATGATCTCCGGATACAGCGTGTCGGTGGTGTTGATCAGGTAGAAATCGCCCGTCCCTTCGGCATCGAGCTGCCAATAGGCGATCTTGGTGCCGTCGGGGCTCCAACGGAAGCCGTCGCGCAGGTCGAACTCTTCCTCGTAGACCCAATCAAAGGTGCCGTTGATGATGTTGCCGCTCCCGTCGCTGGTCAGGGCGGTGATACGACCGTCGGCAAGCTGTTCGACGTAGACGTTGTTTTCTCTCACAAAGGCGACGCGCGTGGCGTCGGGCGAGAACTTGGCGAACATGAGGGTCGCCGGCTCCGCGCCACCGCCGAGCTGTTTCTTGCCACCGTTCTCGAGGTCGAGCACCCAATAATCACCTCGGGTGTTCTGCCGCCAGACCCGCTGCGAGTTGGTGTAGAGCAACAGCTTGGTGCCGTCGTCCGACCATGCGTAGTCGTCGATCGTCAGAAAAGCTTGCCGACGCTGCGGGGCCCCTTGGGGGAGATTGTCCTGGGGAGGCAGAAATAGCCGTCCCGCCGACACCAGCACCTCCCGTTCGCCCGTTTCGGGCTCGTAGCGCACGATGTCGTCGCCGCCGCGAAAGGTATCCGACGCTTCTACGGTGGTGTATCCGGAGCCGTCGGCGAGCCAGCGAGCCGGCCCAAAACGCTGCGTGCCGAACTCCGTCGCGCTGTAGATGCGCTCCAACGTCAGCAGCGACGGGTCTGACGTCTGCGAGCCGATGACGGGCGTCGCCACCTCGACACCTGACGACGGGCTAGATGCCGCCGGCACGTGCGAGACATTGAACAACAAGGCGACCGTCAGCAGACCTGCGGCGGCAAGACGATGAGCGCTCACAGCTTCCTCCTCGGCGGCGCTCCCGCACAGCCGTGCGTGGCGGCCGGTGGAGCATTTTGGCATCGGAACGAGGGGCGCAGACCTAGAAAACAGACCCGCTACGATCGTCCATCATAACGCCATGGGCAACGCCGCCGCCCCCGCCAACATTGTCCTCATTGCACACGGTCGATGTCGCAGGTTCGTAATACTGCCATTTCCGTGTAGGCGTTTCTGCGGGCGCGACACCCTTCTCATATAGCCAACCGTATATCAGCAACTTCGTTCGCGCCGCCGAGGTCGGGTTCCAGCTCATCGATGCACTGGGCGGGAATCTCCGGTGACACCGAGCCGTTCCTGACGCTCTCGCTCTCCAGCCGGACTCCCTACCGCCCGTCGGTCGTCTCCAAGAACCGCTTCGCTTCCTGCAGGCCCTCGAACGACTCCAACCCCTCCCACACCTTGACCAGCGTCTCATACTGCGCCGCGGCCTTCTCCCGGTTGCCGGTCTGGGCGTACGCGCG
>JADFNY010000071.1 GCA_022563115.1 Acidobacteriota bacterium
ACGCCACTGCTCCTCCTACGAGTGACCGTTTTCGAGCCTTGCCAGTTTCAGCATCTCGCTGGGCGGAGGCAGAAAGCCGAGTTCGCGCAAGTCCGAGGCGGTCAAGGCGCGCCAGACGTAGATGTGGGGGATCGCGAGAAGGTCCAGTGTGCGGGGATTGCGGGGCGGTTGGCGCTCGCTGTCGAGCAGCAGCTCCACCTCCGGTCGCATTGGGTTTCCTTTTTTCACATCCACCACCCGCCCGATCTCGCCGCCACTGAGCTGAAACTAGCTGCCGATCGGGAACAGCCCGATGCTTCCAACCAAGGCCTTCAGGGTCGTCGTGCCGAACTTGTCGGCCATCTGCATGAGCATCTGGATACCGTGATTGGCGGTACCCGGGAGGGTGGTTTTGTACGGTCGCGGGTGGGCAAACGACTCGAAAAAATCCACCGTTCCCTAGATTCGTGCCGCAGGCAGAATCTCGGCGCCCTGAAGTCCCTTAGGATAGCCGCTCCCATCGAGTCTCTCATAGACCTGGGGGGCAATTTGTGCGACCTGCTCGTGGCGGCGGCCGAGCCGGCGAACTGTTTCGTAGCTTCGTGTTGGTCGCGAACGCAGGTCGTCCCATTCGCCCGGCGTTCCACCGCGAGGGTGGCGACGTCGACGGAATGAGGGAGAAACGAACCCCTCACCCTCGGCGTAGGTACCCATCGCCTTGCAGCAGGGCGACTCGTCGCTGAGGTTTGGTTTCGATCCCTTCCTTTTGCTCCTGCGCCGCCGGAAAACCCCAACTACCATGGATTCTGGGCGCGGAGATCGAGGCACTTCAATACCTGCCGAGCAAGTAGCGTACGCTGAAATACGCAGAAATTACCAGGGCCGAAAGACCGGCCACCGGGGGCGTCGGGGCGATCAGCGCCAACAACCCGCTGCCGTAGGTAACGAGCACGATCGCGGCCACGGCCACCTCGGGGCCCAGCCGACGATCCATCAGTGCCCGCTTGGCATCGCGGAAGAGTGGATCGCCGACCATGAAGAGCACCGGAAACGCGAGCATTATCATGGCGAAGCGCTGCGCGAGTGGGTTAGGCCACGGGGCGCCGAAGGCAAAGGCTGCGGCGAGCATCAGGATAATCGGCAGCGTCAGCAGCCAGAGCCAGAAAAGGCGGCCTTGCTCCTCGCGTCGGCGAGCTTTGGTGGGGGCCACGGGCGGCCTTGACTTCCCCGTGTCCGGGGTCAGGAACGCGGGGCGCCGGCTTCCTCGATCGCGGCGAAGCGTTTGAGGATCTCGGCTTCTTGGTTGGCGGTGAGGTATTCCTCGGCGACCAGAAAGAGGATCTGGTCTTCCTTCAAGAGGTGCTCACGAACCAGGTGGACGATGTAGAGGCCGTAGCCGCGCAACATCTGCGCCGTGAACGACGCCCGCTTGCCGGATTTGAGCTCGCGGCACTCCCCGAGGGCCTCCTTGAACTTGGTGTTCATGATGTTGAGGTCCTCGTGATCAGCGATCCGTGCGTCCAGCCTGAGGTTCTCCGAGGTCAAGAACTCCTCGAGGAACGGGAACAGGCAGTCCTCCTCTTTTTTGTGGTGGACCGCCATCTCGCCGTCGATGTAGCGGGCTACCGACTCGATACGATCCAGAACCTCGGGATTCGGTCCGCGGTCGCCGAGCTGCCGCAAGGCGCCGGAGAGCACGTTGAGTTGCTCGTCGATCAGGCGATGCTCGGCGCGGAGGATCTGCGTCGGTCTCAGCGGGATGGCTTCGGGGCTGGACTTGGAAGCGTTAGGCATCGAAAAAAGGCTGCGGTGTGGGCGCAAGCCCGAAATCCTGAAAGTGGATTCGAGTATAGTCGTCGCGTTCGCGGTGGGCAATGTAGCAGGGTGCTGAAGAACTCCCGGGGGTTCTTTCAACTCCCACTGCCCTTTCGGGTAGCGGCGGGACGGGCGTGTCTTCTGTATCGCGGCTCCTCAACGATGCCCACCGCATCGGATCGTCGCCGCTCCGTGAATCCGCCTCCGTCGCGCTCGCTACAGGTGTACCACCATTTGTGGGGCGGAGCACTAGGGTGCTTGATGGAGGTACGATGCAAGGGTAGCGTGAGCGTGCCCGCACGGGCACCGACCAACGTCACTTACGTGGGGAGCTATGGCTCTTTGGAGGGTCGAGCAGGCGGCGGAGTATCTCGGGATCCGGCCCAAGACCCTCTACGAGTGGGTTCGCCTCGGGCGCGTGCCGTACCGCAAGATCGGCTTCAACGTCCGCTTCGATCCCCAAGAGCTCGAGCGATGGACCGAGAGTCAGTCACGAGGTTCTGACCACGCGGACGCCGGTGCGCCGCCCCCAGCGTCGACCGGTTCCGAGACCTTGTCGCGCCTCGCCGTCGACGCCTCGGTGGCCCTGCGCCGCCTCGAGAAGGACGTCGGCGCCAGCCTCAGCTTTCTGCAGCGCCGCAAACTGCTCGATCTCGCCGAGAAGTTGGAGCAGGCCGCGACCGGTCGCGACTCGTAGCAGGCCTTGGCGCTAGCTGCGATGACCATGTTCGTGTACGGTGAGCTGTGCAAGCCGCCTGTTCTCTTGGAGGTCCTCGGTCGGGTTCCTGCCGCCGAGCCCGCCCTTGTCGACGGATTCCGCCGCGAGCTCAACCCCGCAACCGGGTATTTTCGCGCCGTCCGCCATCCGAGCGCCCTCATCGCCGGACTACTGCTCGAGGGTATCGAGACGGCCGAGCTCGACAAGCTTGATCGCTTCGAAAATGTCGATGGCGGAGAGTACGAGCGCATCGAAGTCGAGGTGGAAACGCTCGCGTCGGCGGCGAGGCGGATCGCCTGGATCTATGTCGCGGCCTGCTAAGTAAGGCAGGTCGTGGCGAAGAGAGCGGCACACCGGGGAACTCTTCAGCACTCTGCTGAGGCGAGCTATGCCGGCTAAGCCCGGGTCAAGTCCGATGCTGCCACTTTTCGCGAGAGGGGGAGCGACTGAGGCCTATAGGTTGTCGAGCTTCGCGATGATCTCGCGCATATGCCACTCAACAACTTCGTCGTAGTAGGCTCTTATCGAGTCCATCGTGTCCTGCCGCTCTTCAGGGCCGGTGGCCTGGCGGTAGGCTTCGATGGAATGCCGGAGCTCGTTGCCCAGGCTTTCCACATCCGAAACGATTTCGGGTCGGTTGGTTTCCGACCACTCACGAACTTCCTGCCAGCGCGTGATGTAGTTACGCAGCTTCATGGAGATCCCTATTCGCCGTGAATATCCCACCGCGCGCGAAAAGTAAAAACGGGCGGTTGCGGCGTCTGGCCGGCGCTCTGAGCATCACTGTCGCGCTCTGCGCGACGGTGACCGGATGTAGGTTAGAATTCGCTGCCGATGCCGGGACGCTGGTTCCCTCGGTCAACGCGGTGCAGACGCTCCTCGATCAGGATCGCGTTCGCCAAGCGCTCGAACAAGCTGACCTTCTGGCGCGCCAGTACCCCGGGCCGCAGACCGATCTGGTGTACGGCTGGGCGTTGTGGCGCAACGGACACGTTCGCGGTGCCGAGTCGCGATTCCGGCGCGCCGCCGAAGCGGGACTCGACGACGGGTACGTCGGTTTGGCTGCTGTTCGGGCCATCGACGCCGACTGGCCAGCGGTCATCGAGTTGGCGTCCGGCAGGTCCTCGGGGACGGCTCACGCGTTGCTGGCGAGCGCCGCCTGGGCCGCCGGCGAGGCCGAGACCGCAGTGCGTGAGTTGCGCGCATGGAATCAGGTAGAACCGGGTACAGCCCGCGGACGCGCCGCCGGCGCCATGGCTGCCGCCGTGGCGCGCTTGCAGGGCCCGCCGCAGCAGTGGGACGGTGACGCGGTGGTCCTGCCGATCCACGAGCTTCGCGGGGGTGGATGGGCCGTCGAGGCCAGGATCGATGGTCACCCTGCGCTGCTGAGAATCGACCTGACGTTCCGGCAGAGCATCATCTCGGAGCGCTTCGCCGCCGCCGCGGGGATTACGGTAGACGGATCCGACGACGCGGCAGGTCGGACCGCGAGCAACCGATGGCCGTCGATGTTGTCGGCGCGACAGGCGGCACTGGAGCAGATCGAGTTCGGCGTGGTCGTGGTCCGCAACGTCGTCGTCGCCGTCGGTGACCTACCCGACGGTGTCGACGGAGTTCTCTGTGTGGACCTGCTGAGCTCCGCCCGTTGGAGTGTGAGCCCGGCGCGCGCCGAGATGGTCCTGTCACCGCCGGCGCGAGGATCGGCTGCCGACGCGCTCGGACGCAGCTTCGAAGGGCGCACGATCGCATGGTTGAGCGCTCGTATCGTACACGAGGGACTCGGCGCTCAGATGTTGCTTTTCCCACGCGTCGAGAACACGGTCGTCGCCGCCGGTCTCGATCTCGGCGGGATCTCGCGGCTGGATTCCGATCTCCTTCCGGCCGTGCCGGGTAGCGGGACAGCGCTTGCCCAGCTCACTCTGGGTGGATGGCGCGGAGACGTGCTGTGGCGCCCCGCCTCGCTCGCCGGTTGGGCGATCGATGGCGGCGTCGCTCCGACGGCGGTGATCGGAGCCAACCTCCTCGATGCTTGGTCGTTGCACTGGTATCCGGCGACGAAGCAGCTCCGTGTCGACGCGCCGCCGTCTTCGGGCCGGTAGGATGACCCCATGAACCGGTCGAGCGCGCTTTCACAGGAGCTTCTCCACAAGATCGTCATGCACGGCTGGCCGCGCGATCAGACGATCAAGGCGATCATGGCGGATTTCATCGACGTCGCCCGCCGCCTCACCGACAGCGAGTACGGGAGCATCTACGTGCTCGAACAGGAAGACGACGAGCTTCGTGTCGTCTCCGGCCATGAAGAGGGCGAACTGCTCGACGACCTACCCAACTTGCTCGAACAGGACACAGAATCGCCGGGGATTATCACCTGGGTCTACCAAAACAACGAGTCGTATCTGAGCAACAACGTCGAGAAGGACCCGTACTACTTCCCGGCCTTCAAGGGGTCACAGGCAAACCTCGTCGTGCCGATCAGGTTGCAGGGGAGTCCGATCGGGGTTCTCTCGGTCGAGTCCCTGCACCGGGGGCACTACAATGCCGATCACCAGAGTGGCCTCGAGGACCTCGCCGAGGCGGTTTCGGTGTTCGTCTCGCGCCAGTGGCTGTCGGAGTATTCGCGCCGGCGCGGCTACAACGTCGAGATCATCGGCATCTCTGACCCGATCCGGCGCATCGAGGCGCTCGTCAAGCGAGTCGCCCCGACCCGGGAGCCGGTCCTGTTGACCGGTGAGAGCGGCGTCGGCAAGGAGCTCCTGGCGCACGCTATCCACTATTTCTCGAAGCGGCGCGACCATGAGCTGCTGATCGTGAACTGTGGTGCGTTTGCCGAGGACTTGCTCGCCTCGGAGCTGTTCGGTCATGTGCGCGGTGCCTTCACAGGTGCCCACCGCGACCGGGCGGGGAAGTTCGAGCTCGCCGACGGCGGCACCCTGTTTCTCGACGAGGTCGAGTCGATGAGCCCGCGGCTGCAGGTCATGTTGCTGCGGGTACTCGAGCAGGGAGAGGTCCAGAAAGTCGGGGAGGACCGAGGCACGCGGCGCATCGACGTGCGCATCATCGCGGCCAGCAATCAGGACCTGCCGCAGTCGGTTGACGAGGGCAGCTTCCGAGAGGACCTACTCTTTCGCTTGAACGTATTCGATATCCGCGTCCCGCCGCTACGCGATCGGGTCGAGGATATCCCGCTGCTTGCTGACCATTTTATGCGTGCTTGTCGGGTCACCAACGGCGGTGGTCCAGAGAAGTTCTCCTCTGGCGCGCTGAAGCTGCTGCAGCAATACGCCTGGCCGGGAAACGTGCGCGAGCTGCGCAACGTCGTGCACCGTGCCTCTGTTCTCGCCGAGGGCACCACCGTGCTCGCACTCGATTTGCCATCATCGCTCGAGGGCGAAGGTGTTGCCGAGGTCGAGGTGGCTTCGGTGAGCGAGGAAACGACGGCCGTGCTCCCCGAGGTTGCGGGGGTCGAGTCGTTGGAGCTCGATGCCCTCATCGAGGAGCACATTCGGCGGGTTCTGAGGGTGGCTCGAGGCAACAAGACCCGCGCTGCCGAGCTACTCGGGATCCCGCGGACCTCGCTCTATCACAAGCTGCGGAAGTACGATATCGAGGCCGAAAATCCGCCAGAATGACGGTATGAGGTCATTCCGTCTCCGATTGACGTGCGACGGACGTCGGTATGTCGACAAGTTAGCCTTTTGCTCTACCCGAAACCGTGTCGCCGCCGTGCCGTCCGAGATTTCTCTTACACGCTGCTGAAGCCTTTGATCAAAGGAAACAACGCTGATCCGCGGATGTTTTCGCAGGTTCTCTCAGCGACGCGAGCGTCGTTGGCACCGTCCTTGCTCTTATCAGGAGCCAGAGACGAGCGCCCGTCGGGCTGGCTCGCCATCTGGGACGACCGTTGGACGGAAGGGGAGAAAACCAGGGGACCCCTCGCTCGAGTCCCAGGCCGGTGGCCGGCCCGGCGGGCGCTCGTCTCTTGGCGCGCTCAGCACCCTGCTAGAATAGGGCGTCACGCGATTCGTACGCCTTCTCGCGAGTGACGATGGCCGACGAGCAAGCAGCCCCGAGAGTCGATTCCGCGGCTCGCGTGCACCCGGACGCCAAGCTCAGCACCGGTGTCACGGTGGCGATGGGGGCGATCATCGAGGCCGACGTCGTCGTGGGCGGCGGCTCGGAGATCGGGCCCAACGCCCTCCTGTACTCCGGGACCACCGTAGGTGATGAGGTCAAGGTGGGTCCCGGGGCGGTCCTCGGCGGTACCCCACAAGATCTCAACTTCCGCGGCGGCGCCAGCGGTGTAACGATCGGTGATCGCACCGTCGTTCGCGAGTACGTCACCATCCACCGCTGCGTCGAGCCGGGGAAGAGCACCATCGTCGGCAGCGACTGCCTGTTGATGGCGACCTCGCATGTCGCCCACGAATGCGTTCTGGGTGATGGCGTCATTCTCGTCAATGGGGTGATGATGGCCGGGCATGCCACCGTCGGCGACGGTGCCTTTCTGTCGGGATATGTCGTCGTGCACCAGTTCGCCCGCGTCGGCCGGCTCGCAATGGTGAGCGGTGCGAGCACCGTGCGGCAGGACATCGTCCCGTTCTGCGTCGCTGATGGTCATCCTGCGCGGCCAAAGGGTCTGAACTTCGTCGGCTTGCGTCGCGCCGGAATGTCAGCGGACCGGGTGCGGGATCTGAAGCGCGCCTACCGGGTGCTGTTCGGCGGTGGCGGTACGCTCGGCCGGCGACTCGCGGAGCTCGAGGAGGACTCGCGGCGGGACATCCCCGAGGTCAGCGAGCTGGTCGAATTCGTGCGCACTTCGGATCGCGGGATTGCTCGTCCGCGTCGAAAGCGGCGGTCGTCGTGAGCCGCGGTCAACACGCCAGCAGGGTGCTGTTCTTCAGCACCCTGCTATCGCTAGAAGTCCCAGCTGACCATCCCGGCGACGCGGCGCATCGCGAAGAGGCTGTCGCCGAAGCTGACGCCATCCAGGTCGAGCGCCACCTGGGCAAAGCGCGTGTCGACACGGAAAGCCAGCTTGGGACTGAAGTAGAAGCGTAGGCCGCCGCCGAACTGAAAGAACGGGGCGGTCTCGGTCGTCAGCTGCAAGCTGATGCCGAGTTCCGCGAGGGCATCGGTCTTTTCCTGCGGGAATCGGGCTGATGCCCGCAGGAGGCCGGCGCCCACAGCGATGTAGGGCACGAACTTGGAGGTGCGAGCCCCGGCTTGCATGACAAGGCTGCCCATGAACTGGGCGACGCGTCCTCCAGGGCCGATCGTCAGGTTGCCTTCGGCCTCGACGCCGATGTTCGCCTTGGGTCCGAAGAAGTAGGCGAGCGTCGCCCCGGTCTGGAAGGCACTCGACCCCGAGAACACCGACCCCCCGAAGACCGAGAAAACCGGCCCGGATGCGGGGTCGATCACCGGCGGCGGATCGCGCCGCGCTGCTTCTTGTTCCTGTTGCGGGCTCTGACCGGTTTCCAGGTGGGCGATCAACGGCGCCGCCATGCGAGCTAACCCGGTCAGGGTGGGCGTCGCTGCTTCGGCCTTCGCGACAACCGAGAGAGAAAGCGCCAATGTACCCACCACCGCCATCACGCGGTTGGCGGTCGTAATCGAGGGATGTCGGTGAGCAAGCATCAGAAGATAATCGCCGTTCCAGTGGGGAAATTCGCGCTCCGGTTTGTCAACTCGATGATCTCGCCGCCGGCGATGGCCGCTGGCAGGGTTCCTTGGAGAATGACAAGCTGGAACGGAAGGACCGTGTCGTTGAGGATCGGCTCGAGCGTAACGAGCAGTTGGGCGCCGGACAGATCGGCGGGAAAGGTGAATCCCTGCGGGGCGTTGGCGAGGAAGTCCTCGCCGGGGAACGCCGGCGCCTCCAACGGACCGCTCCAGGGGTTTGCGAAGTCGGCGACGCCAGCCGTAGAGAAGCGCCCCATCGTAATCGGCATGCCGTTGATCACCATGAAGTGCTCGTAGAGGTACAGGTTGTTGAGCGGCGGCAGCGTTAGCGTCGCTTCGCCAGCGACGCTGACCGCCCAGGCACCCGATCCTTCGTGGGTGCTCGGGCCGTCGGTGGGCGTGAAGACGCGATAGCTCCCCGAAGCGTCCGAGATGAACAGCGGTGAGGGAACCGAAAGCGACGCGATTCCATTGATGAAGGGCCCCTGTAGAATGGTCGCCTGACTCGGTGAGCTACCGATGGCACCCTGTTCGACCGACACCACCAGGCTCACCGAGCTGAACAGGTTCCGATCGGCCGTGAAGCGATCGATCACGTTGCCCTGCCCGTCGATGGGTCGCCCGCTGTCGTTGACGTTGAACCCACCGAGACCGACGATGTCGCCGTCGTCGAGGCTGAGAAACGCCGAGTAGGTGCCCTCGCCCTCGCCCAAGGGCAGGAGCCCCTCGAACCCCAGCGCCACGCCGCGAAGATCGCCGAGCGCCGCCGTCAACGGACGAAACTCCGAAGGTGTCTGACCACACGCCGGCAGCACCAGCAGGAGCAACAAGACGATCGGAAAGCCCCGCATCATTCGGCAGCGGCGCTCCTTTCCAAGATCTCGAGGATGAGCCCGTAGAGGACTTGCCGATCGGTGAGTCCTTGGGCTTTGCCGCTCTGCCAGGCGCTCATGACGCGGTCCTCGGAGACCTGCTTTTCGGTCAGCCAGGCGCGGCAGTCTTCCCACGTGGGCAGCCAGACGAAGTTTTCGAGCAACTCGTCCTTTCCCCCGGCCAATATCTCGAAGGTGTTGGCGCTGTGGATCAGGAAGATCCCCGCCTGAAACGGCGATCCGGCGCGCATGATGCCGTTGATGTCGAATACGTAGTGCCCGGGCTCAGGCCCCCAGGCGAGCCCGGCGGCGCGCAGATGCATTGCGTTGTCGATTTCGGATTCGCTAAAACGCACGCTGTCCTCAAGGACGTTGTCAGGGTGCTCTGCTCGGGTCCTCGAAAAGTCTACCTGTTCAGTTTCGACTTCGCCCGGCGTACGCCGACGAGTCGTAAACATCGGGGTTGACGCAGTTCGGCGCTCGGTCGCCCCGCAACATGGCGATGGCGTTGGTGGCCGCCACGGTGGCCATCTTGTCGCGGGTACCGCGGCTGGCGCTGCCGAGGTGGGGTAGCAACACGGCGTTTTCGCACTGCGCGAGCCCTTCTACCATCTCCGGTTCGCGCTCGTACACATCGAGACCCGCGCCGGCGATCTGACCTTCGTTCAAGGCGACAACGAGCGCTGCTTCGTCGATGATCGGACCGCGCGCCGCGTTCAGGATGTACGCCGTGGGTTTCATCTTCTCGAATTCCGCGGTGCTGATCAGGTGCCGGGTCTCGTCGGACAGAACCGTATGGACGGTGACGAAGTCGCTTTCGCCCAGCAGCACGTCCAGCTCGGCCCACTCCGCCTGGTCGTCGGCTTCGATCGCCTCTCGGGCGTAGGGATCGTAGGCGAGAACGCGCATGTCGAAGCCCATGGCACGGCGCGCCACCGCCTCGCCGATACGGCCGAAACCGATCACGCCGAGGACCTTCCGGCGACCATCGCCGCCCGGTGAGGTGTCTTCTCCGAGCAACAGGTTCGGCCCCCAGAGCTTGTAGTGGCCGCCCCGCATATACTGGTCACCGGTGGCGATGTTGCGCGACACCGACAGCAAGAGCGCCCAGGTCAGGTCGGCGGTCGTGTTGGTGAGCACGCCGGGCGTGTTGCTCACCGGAATCCCGAGCTCGGTCGCCACGCCGACGTCGATGTTGTCGTAGCCGACGGCGAACTGGGCGATCCCACGCAACGAGGGGTTGGCCTCCATGACCGCGCGGTTGACCGGCTCGGTCAGCAGCGACAGCAGCACATCGGCCCAGCGAGAACCCTCGATGACCTCGTCTTGGCTCGGCCCCTCGTCCTCGCCGCCCGGCCACACCTGCACTTCGGCCCCGGCTTTCGTCAGAAGGTCGAGTCCCGCGTCGCGGATGCGGCGGGTAACGAACACCCTTCCAAGGCTCACGGTGCCTCCCTTCAAATCCTCCGGCGCGCCCGAAGACGCCCGGCTCGGTCCCCGCAGCTCAGGCGGGGATGCCTGCGGCGACGAAATCCGCGAATCCGGCGGCGTCATTGACCGCGGCTTCTAGTCGCGATAGGCCCTCGCGGAGTTGTTCCAGGTTGGCGGCGGTGCTCAGCCGCAGGTAGTGTTCGCCCTCGCTGCCGATGCGGCAAAACGAGGGCCGGTCCATGGTGGCGACGCCATGGCGGTAGAGCACGAACATCTGCAAGAGGGTGGACGGGCTCGACTTTTCCTGTTCCTCTGCGGACAGGTTGTCGAACGCTTCGACGGCGCCGAGTGACTCGCATGCTCCGGCGACGTTGGGGAAGACGTAGAAGGCGCCCTTCGGCATGACACAGGAGATTCCCGGGATTCTGTTGAGCGTCTCGACGACGACGTTGCGACGCTCATCGAAGGCGTGAACCATCTCGGCGATGGTAGCGACGCTCTCCGGGCTTTCGAGGGCGACCCGGCCGGCTTCCTGCACGAACGGCGGGGTGCACGAAATGAGGTTGATGTTGAAGTTCTTGAAGACCTCCGCCTCTTCGACCGTCGGCAAGACGACATAACCGAGTCGCCACCCGGTCATGGCGAAGGATTTGGAATGGCCGGAGGCGATCAGCGTCTTTTCCTCCATCTCGGGAAGGCTGGAGATGCTGGCGTGCTGAAGGCCGTCGAAGATGATGTTCTCGTAGATCTCATCGGAGTAGACGCGGACCTCGGGGGGCGCCTTTTCGCGGATCACTTCGGCCATCTCCGCCAGCGCGTCGGCCTCGATGAGGCCGCCGGTCGGGTTCGCCGGCGAGTTCAGGATGATCACCTTGGTCTTGTCGGTGATCAGCTCGGCCAAGTCGTTCGCCGTCATCGCGAAGCCCTCGGACTCCCGCAGCCGCATCGGTACGGGCTTCGCCCCGACGAACGTCACCCAGGACTCGTAGACCGGGAAGCCCGGGCTCGGGTAAATGACCTCCTCGTCGGGGTTCACGTAGGCCAACATGGTGTAGGCGATCGACGGTTTGCCGCCCGGATGAACGACGACGCGGCGAAAATCGACGTCGAGGCCGCGCGTTTCACTTACCTGCCGGGCCACGGCCTTGCGCAGACCCTCGATGCCAGCGGGATGACAGTAGTGGCCGTTGCCGGCGTCGATCTGCCTCTTTGCCTCGGCGGCGACGTGCGCGGGGGCGTTGAAATCGGGTTCGCCGAGGTTCAACTTGACCACCGTCTGCCCATTTGCCTGGGCGCGGGCGATGTGGTCGGCGAGCTTGAAGGCGTTCTCGGTGCCAAGCCGCTGCAACCTATCAGCGAACACGGTTATCCCTCTCCGCAATCT
>JADFNY010000403.1 GCA_022563115.1 Acidobacteriota bacterium
AGATCATTCTGACCGCGGTCAGTGCGGCGATGTGGCCACCGTCGTCCGCCAGCGACGTGCCGCCCGGGCTGAAGGCGCGGAACAGAACCTGGTCCTGGCGAAACTCGGTCGGCTTCAGGACAACCGTGGCACCGTTGCCGAGCTTCCACTCGGTGACCCCGACCTCCGGATATTCCTTGCGCTCGACGATCGAGCCGCCGTCGGGAACGACCCGCAGCAGCGGCCGGTCGGTGACCGTGTCGCGGTAGGTTTCCATCTTGCCGGCGCCAGCGTTGTCGAGCACGGCGAGCAGCTCATCCTCGCTGGGCAGCGTGTCGGCCGAGCTCTCGGGAGCGGTCACCAGCACGACGCGGTTGTCGCTCGACACCCAGCTGCCGCCGACGCCGTTGACCTCGTCGAGGGTGATCTCGGGCATGAACCGCTGGTACAGCGCCCACTCGTAGTCGATCCCAGGGATCGACTCGTTCTCGAGAAACCCGCGCTGGAACTCCTCGACGAACATTTTCGATGCCTGCGTCGCCTTCTCGGTGTAGATGCGCTCGAACGAGCGCAGTTGCGAGCTTTTCTCGCGCTCGAACTCGGTCTCGGTGAAACCCTGATCAGCGATGCGCGCCGACTCCGCGAACAGCGCCTCGAGACCCTCTTTGAGGCCGCCGGGAGCGACCGCGGCGCCGATCATGTAGACCTCGCGCGTCGGCACGAATATCCCCTGCGACGCGCCGGCGCCGAGAAACGGCGCCTCGGGCGATTGCGCCAGCTCGCGCAGGCGGCGGTTGAGCATGCTGCTGTAGAGGTTCTCGACGATCGTCCGGCGGTAGGAGCCGTGCGTTCCCTGCGGACGTATCGGCATCTTGTGGAACACCTGGACTTGCTCGACCTGCATCTCGGGATCGGTGGCGACGCCGAACAGCGTTTCGGCGTGCTCGGGGATGTCGTAGGTGACGCGCGGGCGCTCGTTGTCGGGGTTGGTCAGGCCGCTAAAGCCGTCGATGATGCGCTGCTCGATATCGTTCTTATCGAAATCGCCCGTCGCGATGATGGCCATCAGGTCGGGCCGGTACCAGTCGTGGTAAAAGCGCCGCACCGCTTCGTAGGTGAAGCTCTGCAGGCTCTCTTCGGTTCCGATCGGCAGCCGGACCGCGTACCGCGACCCGCCGAAGAGAATCGGGAACTGGATCTCGTTGACGCGGGTGCCGGCGCCGAGCCCCAGGCGCCACTCCTCGATGACGACGCCGCGCTCCTTGTCGATCTCCTCGTCCTCGAACGTAACGGCGCCGGCCCAATCCTCGAGGATGTTGAAGGCGGTATCGACGATGATCTCCTCGTCGGTCGGGATCGTCAGCATGTAGACGGTCTCGTCGAAGCTCGTGTAGGCGTTGATGTGGGCCCCGAAGCGCATCCCGAACGACTCCAGCGAGTGGATCAGCGCCTGTTTCTCGTAGCGCTCGGTGCCGTTGAACGACATGTGCTCGACGAAGTGCGCGATGCCGAGCTGGTCGTCATCCTCGAGCAGGGAGCCCACCTTGACGACAAGGCGCAGGTCGGCGCGGCCCGCCGGATAGGGGTTCTCGCGGATGAAATAGCGCATCCCGTTGGGAAGCTCGTCGATGATGATCGACGGATCCACCGGCATGACCACATCGAGCGGCGCGACCTCGGCGTCGACCGGATTGGCCGGGAAGGTCCACGCCCCCTCCGGCGGATCGGGGATCCTCCCGGTCTGCGCCAAGGCGCTGGGCGCGGCCAGGAAGGTGGAAACGACGAGGAGCGCTGCGATCAGCGCTGGGGCGAGCTTCTTCGAGAGACCAAAGTTCATTTCAAACGCCAAATCGGAGGGGCGGAGAACATCGGGGAAGAGCTTCCACTATAACAGTTGGGAAACGCCGGTCTCACCTCCTAGCAGGGTCCGCCGTGAGGGAGATTCCGGCTAGAGGGTGATGCCGAGCGGCTTTCTGAGGGCGAGTGCGAGGACGATCGAGATGATGATGAACGGGACCAGCCAGTGGGTGTGCCAACCGAGGAAGTTGACTTCGCGCTCGGGGTACAGGACCTCGATCGCGGTCACCGCGGCGCCGGGGGGAAAGCCGGGCTCTCCGGGGTACAGCAACTGGTCGAGGAAGCGGTCGGTGCGAATCCGCGAACGCCTCACCACCCGCGAGCTGACTTTGACGCTCTTCGTGTAGACTTCGTCCCCCACCCGGATGCCGAGCTCGTAGGTGCCGGGCTCGTCGGCAACCAAGCGCCAATCGGCCTCGTTCAGCGAGGGGATGAAGAGACGCGGGGTCTCGAGACGTAGCCCGTCGGGAACCTCCAGCTCGACGTCGGCCGCGGCCACGCTACGGGCGGCGCCATTGCCGGTTCCCTCGCCGTTGCCGGCCACGGGTTCGCCCACCAGCGTCACCTTGACGATCACCGGCTCTCCGACCGCCAGCCCCTCGTAGCCGTAGTGCATCTGTAGCTGGGCGACGATCAGCACGAACGGAACGATCATCCACAGCATTGGGGTCAGCGCCAGCCGCAGGTACGAGAAGTTGTAGCGGAAGATGTCGCGTTGCGCCGCGAAGATGGCGCGCATGTCGTCGTTGAAGAGTCGAATTTCGAAGATGCCGGCGTGGATCTTGCGCTTGACCTGCTCGAGGCCCTCCTGGTCGGACGTCCACTTGAAGACGTACAGCATCCCGACGCCCGAGACGAGCGAAAAGACGGTCAGGCCGATCATCGGCGACATTCCACGAAACGGGAACAGCGCCGCGTCGATGACCACCCCGAAGATGCTGTTGATGATCCACATGGTTCGTACGAACTACGCCTTGGTTACGATCGCCCCCGACGGCCCGTGGCCGGCGCGCGGCGCTTCCGGCATCGTGTCAGGCGATGTAGCCGAGCCCCTGGAGCTTCTTCTTGATCTCTTCCTCGGTGTCGGCCTCTTCGAGGACGGCGAGCTCCTTTTCGAGCGCGTGGGAGACGAACTCCTCGACCGACGAATAGCCGGCGATGTCGGCAAACTTCTTGACCCGCGCCAGTAGGTCTTTGTCGAGTGCGATCTTGGATCCTCCGAACATGGTCTCCTCTCCCTCTTCAGGAACGGCGGCGCGGCGCCCCACCGTCGTGTGTCATCGCCTGTCGACCGGCTGCGGGGCCG
>JADFNY010000404.1 GCA_022563115.1 Acidobacteriota bacterium
CGGGTTCCAGGCATGGCTGCAATAGGTTCCGTCGTTGTCGGCTTGGGCGGCCTCGGTGGCGTTGAGCCGCGGGCCGTCGATCTCGACGACCTCGGCGCCGAAGGCGTGCAGCGTCGCTACCTTGCCGTTGGGCGCCGACGTCGGCACGTAGATACGGCACGGAAGACCGGCGGCGGCGGCGTAGGCGGCGAACGATCCGCCGGCGTTTCCCGACGAGTCCTCGATCAGCGGCGGCTCCGCGGCCAGGCTGGCCCAGGCGACGAGCGTAGCGACGCCGCGGTCCTTGAACGAGAGTGTCGGCTCGAGGTGCGCCAGGGCGATCGAGGGCCCGTCGGCAGCGCGCAGCCAACGACCGCAGCCCTCGCCCAGCGTCGGGTAATGGCCGGTGGGAAGACGGATCTGGTGCTGAAACCGCCAGACGCCGCTGGCCTCGCTGGTGATCGCCTCGGGGTCGAAGGGTGGGCCGGGCGGCAGGGCCCAGGGGCCGCCGCAATCACACCTCCAGCCGCTCGGCTCCAGGGCCGGGGTGGTTTGGCCGCAATGCTCACAAACGAAGTCGGCGCTCACGGGATGCGAATAGCACGCGCTTGGGTGCTCTGCAACAATACGCCCATGCTCAAGAAGCCCCGCCTGTTTACTGCTGGTCCGACACCGCTGCATCCGGAGGCGATCCGCGCCGCGGCAGGACCGGTACCGTATCACCGTACACCGGAGTTCGAGGCGCGTTTCGACCGCGTTCAGACCGGCCTGCGGGCTGCGTTCCGCACCCAAGGTCCGGTCGCCGTGCTGACGACCTCAGGAACCGGTGCTATGGAAGCGGCGCTCGCCAGCTTGTTCGCGTTCGACGATCGCGTCGTCGTGGTGGCCGGTGGCAAGTTCGGCGCTCGCTGGGGCGAGATCGGCACGGCCTACGGTCTCGATGTCGTCGAGATGACCATCGAGCCGGGGCAGCCGGTGACGCCGGCGGAGGTGGCAACGTTGGTCGAGCGCTCGGCGCCGGTGCGAGGCCTGTTCCTGACCGCCAGCGAAACGTCCACCGGGACGATCTACGACGTTCGCGCCATCGCCGACGCGGTCCGCGATGTCGAGCCCGGGATCGTCACCGTCGTCGACGCGATCACGTCGGTCGGCGCACTGCCGATCGCCACCGACGACTGGGGCCTCGACGCCGTCGTTGGCGGGGCGCAAAAGGCTTTCATGGTGCCGCCGGGGCTGGCTTTCGTCGCCTGCTCGCCGCGCGGCTGGGAGTTGGTCGGCAACGAATCTGCAACCCCTCGCTACTACCTCGACCTGCGCAAATACGCCGCCTCGGCGAAGAAGTCGCAGACCCCTTTCACCCCGGGAATCGGCTTGCTGCTGGCGCTCGAGGCGGCGCTCGACGCGATCGATGAAGTCGGCGGCATCGGGGTGCTCGAGGACAACGCCGATCGGTTGGCGACCGCCTGTCGCGCCGCCGCCGCGGCGCTCGACCTCGAGTTGCTCTCGGCAGCGCCGAGCCCGGCGGTCACGGCGATCAAGGCGCCGGTCCCCGGAACCGGCCCGGAAATCGTCGCCGCGATGCTCGACCGCCACGGGGCCCAGCTCTCAGCGGGGCAGGGCGAGCTGAAGCCGCACATCTTCCGCATCGGCCACATCGGCTACGTCGATGACCTCGATCTTCTCGGTGTTCTCGGCGCGCTCGAGGGTGTTCTGGCCGATCGGGGTCACGCGGTGACTGCGGGCGCCGGCGTCGCCGCTGCCGCCGCGAGTCTGGCTGCCGCACGGGCGCAAGAAGGTTCGTCCGGATGAGCGCGCCGGCGGCAAAAATTCTGGTCTGCGGCACGTTGAAGGGCCGCGGCCTCGAGATCCTCGAGGCCGCCGGGTGCGAGGTGGATCATCAGCTCGACCGCAAGTCCGGCTCGCTCGCCGACGTCATCGAGCCCTTCGCCGGTGTCATCGTGCATTCGGGACACCTGGTCGATGCCGCGGCGTTGGAAGCCGGCGCCAACCTGCGGGTCGTCGGACGCGCCGGCGTCGGCGTCGACAACATCGATGTCGAGGCGGCGACCGGGGCCGGGGTGCTGGTCATGAACCTGCCATGGGGCAACACCGTCACCGCCGCGGAGCATACGCTCGCCCTCATGCTCGCCTTGGCCCGCAACGTGCCGCAGGCTTCGGCGGCGCTGCGCGCCGGCATTTGGGATCGCAAGCCATACCTCGGTATCGAGCTCCAGGGCAAAACGCTCGGGATCGTCGGTTTCGGGCGCATCGGCCGCGAGGTCGCCCGCCGCGCCCATGGGCTCGAGATGAGAGTGATTGCCTCCGACCCTTACATGTCCGAGCGCGTCGTCGCCGATCTGGGAATCGAGCTCGTGCCGCTCGAGGAGCTGATCCCGCGCGCCGATGTGCTCACCGTCCACGTTCCGCTCGGCAGCGAGACCCGCCACCTGATCGATGCCGATGTGCTAGCGGCGATGAAGCCCGGCGCCCGGGTGATCAATTGCGCCCGCGGCGGCCTCGTCGACGAGAAGGCGTTGCTGGCCAGCCTCGAGTCGGGACACATCGCCGGCGCGGCGTTCGATGTCTTCGAGAACGAGCCCGAAGCCGATCCCGATCTGCTCGCCCACCCGCACTTCATCGGCACACCGCATCTCGGCGGTGCGACCGTGGAAGCGCAGGAGAAGATCGGCGAAGGTATCGCCCAGCAACTGGCGGACTTTCTGCACCACGGCACCATTCACCACGCCATCAACGTCCAGGCGTTGCCGCCGGAAGAGCAGCGTCCGATGCTGCCCTACATGGACCTTGCCCGGCGCCTCGGGTCGATGCTGTCGCAGTGCTTCTCCGGCATCGACGCGCTGCGCATCGAGTACTTCGGCGAGATCACCCAGTACACGGTAAAGCCGGTCAGCGCCGCGCTGTTGGTCGGCTTCTTCGAGCCCCACCTCGCCGAGCAGGTCAACGCGGTCAACGTCTGGAACGTCGCCCGCGATCGCGGCATCGAGGTCGAGGAATCCACCAGCAACGCGCCGCGCGGGTACTCGAGCCTGCTCCGCGTCAGCGGCCGAACCGCAGATGGTGAGCACGTGGTCGCGGGGACGGTCTTCGATCAGGAGCGCTCCCGCGTCGTCGAGCTCGAGGGCCTCCCCA
>JADFNY010000072.1 GCA_022563115.1 Acidobacteriota bacterium
AGCGGCGCTGAGATCGGCGGCGCATTCGGTGGCGAGAAGGAAACCGGCGGCGGCCGTGAATCGGGCTCCGACGCCTGGAAGGCCTATATGCGCCGTCAGACCAACACCGTCAATTGGAGCACCGAGCTACCGCTCGCCCAGGGCATCAAATTCGGCTAGCGCGGCGCGGGCGCAGGGATCGCGATGACTGCGTTGCGCTTGCTGTGATTGCTCGGCGTACCTGTGGTACGCCTCCGCGCTCGCCGCGGCGCGCGCCTTGTCCTCACGACCCCTGCGCCCGCGCTCTATCTTCTCTTCATTCCGACTAATAGAAGTACATCGCGCTACCGAGGTTGTTCCCAGCCGCGCGCTCGGGCCACTGCCTCGGACCAGCGATCGCGGCGCTGCTGGACGGAGGCTGCGTCCTCTTTCGGTTCGAAAGTGCGGTCGATGCGGCGTTGGTCCTCGAGTTCGTTGGCGTCCTGCCAGAAACCTACGGCGAGGCCGGCCATGAGCGCCGCTCCGAGGGCGGTACTCTCGGTAACCTCGGGGCGCACGATTGTGGATCGCAGAAGGTCGGCCTGCATTTGCAGGAGCAGGTCGTTGTCGGCTGCGCCACCGTCGACGCGCAGCTCCGAGACGTCGAGTCCCGTATCCGCCGTCATGGCGTCGACCAGGTCGGTGACCTGGAAGGCGATGGACTCGAGCGCCGCCCGGGCGATGTGGCCGCGGCCCGTCCCGCGGGTAATGCCGCACATCACGCCGCGAGCGAACGAATCCCAATGGGGGGCGCCGAGGCCCGTGAACGCAGGGACCAGGTAGACGCCGCCGTTGTCCCGCACGCTTCGCGCCAAGGCCTCGACATCGTTCGCGGAGCGGATGATCTCGAGCCCGTCGCGCAGCCACTGAACGACTGCGCCGCCGATGAACACGCTGCCTTCGAGCGCGTAGGTGAGCGTTTCGTCTGTCTGCCAGGCGACCGTCGAGAGAAGCTGGTGTTCGGAGACCACGGGCCGATCGCCGGTGTTCAGCAGCAGAAAGCACCCAGTACCGTAGGTGCATTTCGCCATCCCCGGTTGGTTGCAGAGTTGCCCCGCAAGGGCCGCCTGCTGGTCGCCGATGAGGCCCGCCACAGGGATGCCTTCGATTGCCGACTTGATCGCAACCGGCGCCACCACACGGCTCGACGGGACCACCTCCGGGAGAATTACCGTCGGCACGTTGAACAGCTCGAGCAGTTCGCTGTCCCAGCTGCCGGTGTTGATGTCATAGAGCATGGTGCGAGATGCGTTCGAGGCGTCGGTGACGTGGGCCGCACCTGCCGTGAGCTGATACACCAACCAGGTGTCGACGGTGCCGAAGGCGAGCTCGCCGGCCTCGGCGCGGCGGCGGGCGCCCTCGACGTTGTCGAGAAGCCAGGCGATCTTGCTGGCGGAAAAATACGCGTCGGGTACCAGGCCTGTCTTCTCGCGCACCAGGGCCTCGTGGCCGGAGGCTTTCAGAGCCTCGATCGCTTCCGCCGTGCGGCGGTCCTGCCAGACGATGGCGTTGTGGATCGGTTGCCCGGTGGATCGTTCCCAGACAATCGTGGTTTCGCGTTGGTTGGTGACCCCGATCGCCGCCACCTCCGCAGCGCTTGCGTCGGCTCGACGCAGGACCTCCTCGACGACGTCGATCTGGGTGTGCCAGATCTCGGCGGGATCGTGCTCGACCCATCCGGGCCGCGGAAAGATCTGCTCGAATTCAGTTTGGGCGATGGCAACGACGCTGCCGCCGCGATCGAACAGTAGCGCTCGCGAGCTTGTGGTTCCCTGGTCGAGCGCCAGGACGAAACGCGGATCGGACATGGCCGAACCTTAGCAGAGTGCTGAAGAGCTCCGGGGGTACCCGGGAGGTCTCCAGCACCCTGCTCACAGGGCGATGCAAAAGTGTGCTGGGTGTCCCGATGGCACCCACAGCGGTTGCAAATTCTGGCAAACAGGGGATGCTCAGAGTTCCCCGCAACGACTACACTTGTAGGGGCTCGCGGGGGTTGGGCGCGTTCCGGGTGGCTTTGCTCGGAGTTTCTGATGTTCGAGGTAACGGTCAAGCTCGGGGACAGGTTGGTAACCAAGTGTCGCGGCCATGGCGAGATGACGATCGGCCGCGATCCCAGTTGTGAGCTCATGCTCGACAACCTGGGCGTGTCGCGCCGCCACGCGCAGCTGCGCGAGGTCGGAGACCGCTACGTTATCGAGGACCTCAACTCGACGAACGGAGTTTTTATCGACACCCGTCGGGTGACTACCGCACAGGTGAGCCCGGGCGACGAGATCAAGATCGGCAAGTTCGTTCTCACCATCCAACACGCCCGCGACGAGCACGCCGGCGAACAGGTTTTCGACATCAATCAGACCATTGCGATCGAAGGTATGGCGCTGCCCGACGTCGAGCGGGCCGAACCGAAGTTCTGTGCTTCGATTACACGCGATGTGTTCCACACGATCGAGTGCAACTGGATCAAGGCCACGCCCGCGAGCTACAGGGTCTTCTACGCCACCGAGAGCGAGGCATTGCACGACGGAAAGCGGCCCTGCAAGACGTGCTTTCCCTCGACGACGCGCTTCTAGCAGGCGATGGTGAAAGTTTGACGGGTCTGGCGCCCCAGGCTTGCTGATGCGCGGCGCCCATTGGCGCTAGCGTGCCGCCAGCATTAGAGTTGAGGGGCTGTTTCCTTTTCTCAATGTTGGAGCTTGAGCGTGCAAAGGCCTGTCGCCATCGTAGTCGCGATCGTTGCCGCCATCATCGTTGGCGCCGTGGTGTGGACGCAGTTCATGGGTGGGGAGCCCGAGCCCGAGTCTCCGCCGCCTCCGCCTCCGCCCGTTGCCAAGGTCGAACCGCCGCCGCCCGAGCCCCTGCCGGCGCCGATCGTTTTGCCACCCTTGGACGAGAGCGACGACACCCTGCGAGCAATGATCGAGGGGCTGTCCGCTCATCCTCGCCTGGACGACGCGATTGCCGTCGACGGCATGGTGCGCGCCTTCGTTACTGGGGTCGTCGCCATTGCCAACGGCGAGAGCCCGCGATCGATGCTGTTGTACCTGGAGCCCGAGCAGAGCTTCGCCATCGCTGAACGCGAAGGGAAGGTCGTGATCGACCCGGCGAGCTTCGAGCGCTACACCTGGATCACGGGTGTCTTCTCGTCGCTCGACGCCACCGGGGCCGCCGAGCTGTACGCTGATCTGGAGCCCCTCTTCAACGAGGCCTACGGGGAAATCGGCTACCCGGGTGAGCGATTCCGCGATGCGCTCGAGGACGCCATGGGCGTGCTTGCCACCACCCCCGTGCCCGAGGGGTACGTCGAAGTGCGCCGCCGCAACGTCCTGTGGGAGTTTCGCGACCCGGCCCTCGAGAGCTTGAGCCCGCCGCAGAAGCACCTGCTGCGCATGGGGCCGGCCAACGTGCGGCTCATCCAGTCGAAGATCCGCGAGATTCAGGCGGCGCTCAGCCGCTAGCAGGGTGCTGATAAACTCCCGGGAGGTTGTCAGCGTCGTGCCTTCACCCAACGGGAGGATTTTCGTGCCTTTGATGAACCGAAGCAGCAATCTGTGGAGTCTGTTGACCTTGGGGTTCGCCCTGTGCCTCGTAGTGGCGCCGATCGCCGCGTGCGGCGGAGCGGGCGAGCACATTGCCGGGGCGGTCGCCGAGCATGCCGAAGCCGCCGCCGAGCATGTCGAAGCCGCCGGCGAGGACGCCGAAGCCGCTGGTGGCGAACTCGTCCACCTGGCGGGTGACGACGTTCCGACCCGCGCCGACGAAATCGAACGCGACGAATACTCCAAACCGATGGAAGTCTACGCGTTCGGCGGTATCGGTGTGGGCGACAGCGTCGTCGATATCGGCGCCGGCAGCGGCTACAACACGTTCCTGCTCTCCGGCGTCGTCGGCCCCACCGGAGAGGTGATCGCCGAGCGCGGCAACGAGGGTCTGGCGGCGCGCATCGAGTACGGCGATCTTGCCGAGGCCGGAAACCTCACGATGGTCGAGTCGCTCGCCGCGATCGCCGACGGCTCCGCCGACGCGATCGTGCTGATCCGCGAGTATCACCTGGTGGAGGATTACCACGGGCTGTTGGCCGACCTGTCGCGCATCCTGAAGGACGACGGTGTTCTCGTTGTCGTTGAGGTTCGCAACAACAAGGCCGAGGGCCACGACACGACGACCCACAGGCTCGGCGAGCAGACCGTTATCGCTCAGTTGGCTGAAGGCGGTTTCTCCCTCGACGGCGAGTCCGACATCCTGCGTCGGGACGATGACGACTACTCCGTCTACGGCGGCACGATGAACGTTCGCTACATCACCGACCGGATGTTGATGAGGTTCGTCAAGACGCGATAGCAGGCCACGGCCTGCGGCCCCTGGACGAGAGATGTCGATGACACAACGGCGCGTTCGATCGATTCAGGTCACACTCTTGGCGCTGTTTCTTTCGGTGACGTCGATCGGGACGATGGCTGAGGCCGGGGGCCAGGCGGCGAAGATCAACGGCATGACCGTCTCGACGCCGCGCGGCAGCTCCGCGTGGGCCAGCGACGACATGGTCTCGACGATCGCCGAGCTCAAGGGGCTGGGGGTTAACTGGATCGCCATTCATCCGTACGGCAGGGTCAGTACCGACGGAACCGTGAGATGGTCGTGGTCTCGGCGCCGTAGGGGGCGCGGCGGCGAAGCGCCGACCGGACGGGACACTCGCCCGGTCAGCGGGGTGGAGATGCCGGGCATCGCGCCCGAGTGGCTGCGCCGTCCGATCGACGAAGCGCACCGGCAGGGCATCAAGATCCTGGTGAAGCCGCATTTGGAGAACGGGCGCGACTACGAGTGGCGTGGCGCCATTCGCTACGAGAGCGACGAGGAGTGGGAACGCTTCTTTTCCACCTACACCGAGTGGATCGTACGGCTGGCGGAATTCAGCGAGGGCGCCGACGCTTTCGCGGTCGGTACCGAGCTCGACGGCACCGTGCACCACGAAGCCCGGTGGCGGGCGATCATCGGCGGCGTGCGGGCGGTGTTCTCCGGGCACCTGACGTACGCCGCCAACTGGGACGCCTACGAGCGGGTGGGTTTCTGGAACGCGCTCGATTTCGTCGGCATCCAGGCCTATTTTCCGGTCCTCGACCGAGCGCTGGCGACCGGCGAGACTCCGCCGCAGAACGCCTTCGACGCCGGCTGGCGCCAAATCATGGACCGAGTGAGCGATTTCAGCGCCCGTGCCGGCAAGCCGGTCGTGTTCACCGAGGCGGGCTATAACAACTCGCCGACCGCTCCGTATCAGCCGTGGGACTGGGAAAACCGTGGCGACGCCGAGGAGCTCCAGATCCGCTGCATGATTGCCGCCTTGACGGCGATCGCCGCCGAGCCCGCGGTGCTCGGCGCATTCTTGTGGAAGTGGTACCCGGGGGACAGGCTACCCGGTGACTTCGCCATGGGGGCGCCCAACATCCGCCGCGTCATCCGCGACCACTGGGCCGAGGGTGGCCGGTAGGATGGTTCACACCCGGCACCGCACCGGGTACGATAAGAGATCTCCCCGATTCGGGCGCCTTGGGGCCCGGCAGCATCAACTTCACCGATCATTCGGCCGCCTGCGTGACGGCCGGAGCGAGAGAGGTCGCATATGAGTCTCCGCCGTTCACTTTCGGTTCTTTCGATTTTCGCCCTCGCGAATTTGGTGATCGTGTCCGCCGATGTCACTGCCCAGCAGTGGACGCCGCAAAAGCGTGGCTCCGACAATATCGAGGTCGTCTCGCACCTCCCGCTCGGACCGAAGCTGAGCGTCTCGGACATCGAGATCTCGCAGGAGCTCGACCGCCCCTACGCCTTCGTCGGCCGCATGGTGTACGGCCACGAAGGGGACAAGGGCGTCGATATCATCGACCTGACCGACGAGCGGCGCCCGAAGGTGATCTACCGCTGGCGCATTGAGAACCAGGACCTGCACACCGGCAACGGTGGCATGGACGTGAAGTACTTCAAGTGGGACGACCGCTACTATCTCGTCCAATCCGTGCAATTCGGCCGCGGTGGGCCCGACAGTGACATGGGGGCCGTCGTCCTCGACATCACCGGTCTTCCCGATCCCAGTACGGTCAAAGAGGTCGCCCGCATACGCACCCCGGAGCACCCCGGCGGGTTCCACAACATCTTCATCTACAAGCACAGCAACGGGCGCGTCCTGCTGATCTCCACCGGCGGTCCCTATGCCAAGGTCCACGACCTCGGCTATGTGGTCGAGGGTCGCGCCGATGATGCGTGGGTAGCCACGATTCCGGTCGGGCCCGACTGCGTCGTCGAGCGTCCGTTCGCAGGAGCACCATCGGCGGTAGCTGGGGCCGCGGGAGCGCAGGGCGGTCGTGGAGGACGACGCGGAGGGCGAGGCGGGGCACGGGGCGGCCCTGGCGCCCGTTGCAGCTACCACGACATGTACGCCGGATATCATCCCGACACAGAGACCGACCGTTTCTACGGGGGCGGTACCGGAGGCTACTACGTCTACGACATCACCGACCTCGAAAATCCGTCGATGATCGCCTCGCTTACCGGAATCACCGGCGTCAGTCGTGGTCACACTTTCACCCCGACTCCGGACGGCCGCTACGTCATCGCCGAGACCGAATACCAATACGCGCCGCTGCGTATCTTCGACCTCCAACCGGCACTCGAGGGGGAGAGGATAAATATCAACCGGCCGATCTCCGCCTGGACGGCCGATTGGCAGAACTTGGTCCACAACCACGAGGTTCGCTGGCCCTTCGTCTTCGTCTCCGGCTATCACGACGGTCTGCAGGTGTTCAACATGATGGACGCCGCGAAACCGGTGACGGTGGCGTACTACGACACCTACATCGGTGGTCCCGCATTCGCTGATCGTTCGGCGATGTTCAACGGCGCTTTCGGGGTCGACGTCCGCAACGCCGACGGCCTGATCGTCATCTCCGACATGAACACCGGGTTCTGGGCCTTCCGAATGGACGGATTCCTCGGCTGGGACGGCGAGTCCTGGGGCATGCCGGACATCTCCAGCGCCCAGAAATGGGACACGGGGCCGGGCGGAGGCCGATAGTGGACCGCCGGGCGCAGCGCCGGCTTGCCCTTGCCGGCATGTCGTTCCTTGCCCTGGTGCTTGCCGTGGCCGTGGCTCCTGCGGCGGCGAACGCCCCGGCAGTCACCCCGGAAACAGCGGAGCTCAACGCCGCCACGCCATCGATCGTGCCGGTGCTGACCGCGGTGCCCTCGGCGCTTTCGTGCTCGGGCCTGGTGGCGTTGCCCCCTGGTCCAGCCGATGGCTGGGGGTCCCCGGTGGGCGCCTTGGCCACCGAGCCGTCCGACTACTACGCGATCGAGCTGGTGCCAACGGGACGGGTTCCCGGGACACGGCTGTCCAAAGGCGTTGCCTACTCGACGGCAGCTCTGTCGCCGTTCTTCGGCGTGGCCCTGGCTTCCACGGGCGAGTATCTGCACGATCTCGACATCCGCATCGAGGGCCTGAGGCAGCCGCCCGCAGGTGGGTACGTCGCCTGGGTGACCGACACGGAAATCAGCGAGGTGGTCCGCCTCGGTGCTCTCGACGAGAGCTTTCGGGTCAGCGGGCAGGTGACCTGGAACAAGTTCCTCGTCGTCATCACACGGGAGCCGACGACCGAACCCACGGACACCTGGGAGGGCCCGATCATCATGCGCGGCATGTCGCGCAGCGGGCGCATGCACACGCTGGCCGGCCACGGTCCGTTCCAGGCGGAACCGTGCGCCAAGTACGGCTTCGAGTAGAGCAGGACACTAGCCGGTGGTGAGCCGACTCTTGGTGACACTGCTGCTTGCGGTGGCGGCTTTTTCCCCGTCGTGGCGCGCGCACGAGTCTGCATTGCCGGCGCAGCAACAAGGCCAGCAACAGCAGGGTGGTGCCGGCGAGATGCAGGTCATACAGCACGAGGGCCACATGATGGGCCCGGTCGAGGCCGCCGCCTGGCGCATGCCGCCGATGGGCAACATGCCGATGATGCCCGGCCTGGAGATGGCAGTGCCGCCCGACGATCCCTACTTGCCGGGCGTCGGGATAGACCCCGAGATGTTCCCGATGGCACGGCCCAACGAAGTGCTCGATCTCGAGGACGGCGACGAGATCGACCTGCGGGCGATGCTCGTGCGGCGCAGCATCAGCGGCAGGATGTACGTGATGTATGGATACAATGGCCAGTACCCGGGGCCTTTGATCCGCGCCCCGCAGGGCGCCACGATCGTCGTCAACTTCACCAATGACATCGAGATGCCGACCACAGTGCACTGGCACGGCCTGCGTCTCGACAACCGCTTCGACGGCGTTCCCGACGTCACCCAGCCGGCCGTCCGGCCGGGCGAGAGCTTTCGCTACGAGGTGCACTTCCGGGACTCAGGGATCTACTGGTACCACCCGCACGTGCGTGAGGACATCCAGCAGGACCTCGGTCTGTACGGAAACATGATGGTGGCGCCGCCGAACGCCGACTACTACGGCCCGGCGCATCGCGAAGAGGTGGTCATCCTCGATGACATTCTGATCGACGGCAACGGGCTGATGCCCTTCGGCGCCAGCACGCCGACCCACGCCCTGATGGGCCGCTTCGGCAACGTCATGCTGGTCAACGGCGCCACCGACTACGCGATCGATGTGAAGCGCGGCGAAGTCGTTCGCTTTTTTCTCACCAACGTCGCCAACTCGCGGACCTTCAACGTGACGTTCGGCAACGCCAGGGTGAAGGTCGTCGCTTCGGACATCAGCAAGTTCGAGCGCGAGCAGTGGGTGCAGAGCGTCGTCATCGCGCCGGCGGAGCGCTACGTCGTCGACGTGCTGTTCGACCGGCCCGGCGAGGTCCTGATCGAGAACACCATTCAAGCGATCGACCATTTCCGCGGCGAGTTTTTCCCCCACGTCGATCTGCTCGGGCGGGTGACCGTGTCTGCCGAGCTCGTCGATGAGGATCTCAGCGCTCGTTTCGGCGACCTGCGGGAGCACGACGACGTACAGGCGGACATCGGCGCCTATCGCGAGTTTTTCGACAAGGCTCCGGACATCGAGCTCGTGGCGAGCCTGCGCATTCAGAACCTGCCATTGCCGATCGTCCTCTCGATGGAGTTCGAGAAGGGCCTCTACGTTCCGCCGATGGAGTGGAACGACACCATGCCGATGATGAACTGGCTGTCGACGGGCAAGCAGGTGACCTGGATCCTGAGAGACCGCAACAGCGGCGCCGAGAACATGGACAACGAATGGAACTTCAAGGTCGGCGACCTGGTGAAGATCCGTATCTTCAACGACCCCGAGACCATCCACCCGATGAACCACCCGATTCATATCCACGGGCAGCGCTTTCTGATTACCGAGATCGACGGTGTCGCCAACCCGAACCTGGTCTGGAAAGACACCGCCATCGTGCCGGTGGGCTCGACGGTTGATTTCCTCCTGGAGATTACCAATCCGGGCGACTGGATGATGCACTGTCATATCTCGGAGCACCTGCACGCCGGCATGATGCTGCGGTTCCACGTCGACGAGTAGGTGCCGCCGGAGCCGCGTGCCGGGCACTCCGCCAGCGCTCGAAGGTCGCGACGATCGGGCTCGAATGCGATCCCAGCAGGGTGCTGAAGGACTCCCGGGGGTACCGCGGGAGTCCTTCAGCACCCTGCTAGGTCGGAAAACCCTTCCTGACGCCGTTATCCACGTGAGGACAGTTGTCCACGGTCAGGGAGCAAGCGATGTCCTTTCGAATCTTGGTGGTAGACGACGACCCCGACGTCCGCGACCTTCTGACGCGCTTTCTGAAGCGCCGGGGCTACATCGTCGAGCACGCCTGTGACGGGGAAGAAGCGCTCGCTGCGGTTCGCGAGCACGAGCCGGATCTCATGCTGCTCGACGTCTACCTGCCCAAGATGACCGGCCTAGACGTTCTGTTCCATATGCGCGATGAGCATCCGGACACCCGAACGATCGCGCTGTCCGGGATTCCGGGCGACCAGATCGTGCAGAGCAGCAAGGAGCTCGGCGCCGTAGATTTCATCACCAAGCCCTTCGATTTCCCCGCCCTGACCGCGAAGATCGACGCCAACCTCGTCGCCGGGGTCATGGCCTAGCCCGTTCTCCGGGCGCGCTCAGACCGTCCGTGCGCCGCCCCGCAGCAGGATGCTGCGGCGCAGGTGGTCGAGGTCGATCGGTTTCAGCAGGTGGTCGGCGGCCCCGAGGCGCAGGCACTCGTGGGCGTCCGCCGTGTCGGCGTAGCCGGACATCGTGAAGATCAGATCGACCGAGATTTCCATCTCCTGCATGCGGCGCAGCAGGTCGTGGCCGTTCAGCCGCGGCAAATACAAGTCTAGAAGCATGATGTCGGGCGGGTCGTGCAAGAGCGAGCGAAAGGCCTCCTCCCCATCGCCGGCGCTCTGCACCTCGAAGCCCTGCTCGCTGAGATAGCAGCTCAGCAGGCCGCGAATCCCGGACTGATCATCGACGACCAGGACCTTGCGGGGCGCCGATGCCTCCTGGGCGACCGTCTCGCCTGGCGCGATGTGCAGGGATTCGAGGGGCGTATCGAACTCCAGGCCGAGCAGCACATCGTCGCCGTTCCTGCTCGACCGGCGTACCTCGGCCCACACCGTATCGGGGTCGACGCGGCCGGTGGCCAACGGGAAATGAGCGATGCAACGGGCGCGCTCGGCGACCTCTACATCGGTCATGATGGCGCAGCCTCCGCGGCTGACATCGCGCGTCGTCCCTGAGAGTTTGCCGCTGAATCCGTCGGCGTCGCCGGCGCGTGGAACGACCGTCAGATGCACGGGGAGCGCGAGCCCGGTGCGCGGAAAACTACGTCGTTCTTGAATCTCTCACCCGTGTTCAGTACCGGCTACGTCGTCCCCTCCGATAACGTCTCCGTCGGCCTCTTTTCGACCACACAAGTGATCATAGGCAACCGGATCCGCGGTTCGAAGATCAATCGTGCCAGCCGGATGGTTGCCGGTGCCCCCCCGGAAGCCGCAAGATGGTCGGATGCGACTCCTGAGCGGCGGAAAACGGCCCCCGAGACGGCGCAGAACGCGATCCGGGCCGTCGGGCTGGCGCCCACTGCAGGTGCTTGTTCTCGGTGCCACAGCGCTCCTGGGAGGCTGCTCAGGGGCCGATTCAGGGTCCCAGGGCACCGCGCTCGAGCCCCCGATCGCGACGTTCGTCGGGAGCCGAGTCTGCGCCGGCTGCCATGTCGAACAGAACCGGCGCTGGCAAGCCTCACACCACGATCGCGCCATGGAGGTCGCGAGCGCCGAAAGTGTGCTCGGCGACTTCGAGGAGGCGTCGTTCGAACACCTCGGCCGCCGAACCCGTTTCTTCCGCCGCGGCGCGGAGTTTCTCGTCGAGACCGCCGGTGATGACGGGCGGCCGGCCGAGTTCGAGATCGCCTACACGTTCGGCGTCGAACCGCTGCAGCAGTACTTGATCGGGTTTCCCGACGGGCGCTACCAGGCGCTCGACGTGGCCTGGGATTCGCGACCCTCCGCCGAAGGAGGGCAACGCTGGTTCCACCTCCAGCCCGACGTTCTCTACGAGCCTGGCGACCCGCTGCATTGGACCGGAGTGGCGTACAACTGGAACCTTATGTGCGCCGATTGCCACTCGACCGGTTTCGCAAAGAACTACGCCGCCGCGACCGATCGATACGAGAGCTCATTCGCCGAGATCGACGTTGCCTGCGAGTCTTGTCACGGACCTGGATCGGCGCACGTCGACTGGGCCGCGGGCCTACCGGCGCAAGATAAGATGGATGAGGCTGCTGG
>JADFNY010000073.1 GCA_022563115.1 Acidobacteriota bacterium
GGCGCGCAGCGCGATCACCCGCTTGGTCATCAGAAACGGGAAGTACTGCTGAACCTCGATGTCGAGTTTTTTGAAGCTGAACGCGCCGCCGTCGCGGTCGCTCCAGTCGCTATAGCGAATGGCGTAGAGACCGCCGCGGTAGTGATTTCCCTTGTTGCGCCAGTCGACCTGCACGAAACCGTCGTACGCGAGGTACTCGACTTGCTCGACGAATCCAGGCACCTCGTCCGGATTGAAATCAGGCGGCGGCGGAAAAGCATCGCTACCCTCACCGACGTCGGAATCTCGATAACCGATGCCGCCACCGACGTAGAGCCACGAGGGCGCTCGCCACCACAACACCACACCGGCCGCGCCCACGGTCTGCGCGAAGCTGATCCGATCTTCGACCGAGCTGTCTTGCCCGAAGCCGTAGAAGCTCTCGTTGGCATTGCGCTGGTACCCGAGGTGAACGTTCATGTGGATCGGCGCGCCGCCGATACGCCCCACGCCGACCTCGAACAGGCCGAGGTAGTAGCCCCGCAAGCTGAAGGCCGCCGAGCCCCGCAACCCGACCCGGGTCGGAGTGAACTCGTCGGGGTATCGGGCGCCGATACCCATCTTGTTCCAGACAACGCCGAACGCCTGCCCCGAGCCACTGGGAAACCCACCCATGATCGGCACAGCCCCGTGCCAACCGCGCCGGATGCGTTGCAGCCAGTGCCCATCCTCGAGCCAGGCAAGACCCGCCTCGACGCCGGTCTTCTCGGGCACCGAGAGATTGTTCCGTTTCGCCTCGCGCGCGGCGCGCCCATCCTCGGCGGTGCTGCCGCTCTGTGTCCGCTGGACGAACCCCGGCTCCCCGGCGACTACGCCCAATCCGAGAAGATCGGTGAGCTCTACAGAAAACCCGGCCGCTCGCGGCGGCGCCCGGATAGCGAATCCGCGCGCGGTTCCCGACGATCCAGCGGCGTCCGCCGCCGCCGCGGGCGCGAGCGTCACCAGCAGCAAGAGAATCGTCACCCGAGCGAGCTTGCGCTGCCCCCACGAGGGTCGTCGAGGATCGGGGTGGCGCATCGTCAGATCACTGGCCGATCGCAATCAGCTCGCTATCGGTCCTGAAGTACCAGGTCCCGTCGACCAGAGCCGGCGAAGCCAGGGTCTGCGCGTTGAGCTCGTTAACGTGCAACAGGGTGAACTCGGGACCGACCTCGACGACGAACGTCTGCCCGGCGTCGTTGGTGAAAAACACCTTGCCGTCGAGGGCTACGGGCGAGGCGGAGAACCCCTCTCGGCTCGAACGTCCGAGGCGCCCTTGGTACACGAGCCTGCCGGTGCTCGCCTCGTAGTTGGTCACGATGCTGAGCATGTCGTTGATCAAGAAGAGATACTCGCCGACGACGATCGGCGAGGGAACGAACGGCGACCCCCTCTGTGTCGTCCAGGCGACATGGCTGTCGGTAACGTCGCCCTCGCCGCCCGGGCGGATGGCGAAGGTCGGGCCGGCACGCCCCGACGACGCGAACACGAGGCCGTGGCCGACGACCGGTGTCGGGATGACCTCACGGAGGTTGCCCCGCACGGTCCAGAGCTCTTCTCCGGTTGCCGGGTCGTAGGCCTGCACGCGCGACTGGCTCGACACAATCAGCTCGTCGCGCTCACCGGTGTCGATGACGATCGGCGTTCCCCACCCCACGCCGGCGTCGCGCCCGGTGCGCCAAACGACCGCGCCCGTGCGCTTGTCGAACGCGGCGACGAACGACGCCCCGCCATGATCCTGGTAGATGATCACCGCGTCCTCATAGAGAACCGGCGAGCCGGCGGACCCGTGGTAATTGCTCAGGTCCTCGATCTTGTTGTGCCACACGAGGTTGCCGTCGAAGTCGACCGCCATCATCCCCTGGTGGCCGAAGGAGGCGAAAACGAGCTCGCCGTCGGTCACTGCCGTCGCCGAGGCGTGGCTGTTCTTGGTGTGGATGTGCTCGTGGCTGTCGAAGGGGACGGCTGTCTCCCACCGCTGCTCTCCGCTCCCACGATCGAAGCTCAGCAGTGTTAATCGCGTGCCGCCATCGTATCCGGTCGTGAGGAAGATCTGGTTCCCCCAGATGATCGGCGACGAGTGCCCGATACCCGGCACCGGTGTTTTCCAGAGGACGTTTTCGGTGTCCGACCAGGTATCCGGGTACGTCGATCCCTCAACCACTCCCTGGCCGGAAGGCCCACGCCAGTTGGGCCAGTAACTCCGGCCCTCGCCCTCGGCGACGAGAATGCGGAGTTCCTGTTGATTCTCGGATTCCTGCGGTGCGCCCTCGACGGCGCTTGCCGGTTCCGCCGGCGAAAAGCCCGAACCCGCGGTCAAGACCGCAGCCAACACGGCGATCAGAACTCGATGGCGCATCAGTTACTCTCCAGCAAGGGGAACACGTAGGGCAATAAAATGTCGATGCTATCGGCGCAACGGCGAGAGCTTCATGGTAGCCGATGGTTTCCTCGAGCACAGTAGGTTCAAGATGGGTCTGAAACACACCGCCGAGTCGAGGCACAAGACTGACGTTCGCGGGCGCTTCATCCGGCTGCAGCGCGTGTTTCGCGATTGGGTCAGCGCCGACGGTTCTTCGGAGTACCCGGCCGAGCCGAACCGCTATCACCTCTACGTCTCGCTCGCCTGCCCTTGGGCGCACCGTACGGTCATCTACCGGCAGCTCAAGCAGCTCGAGGAGATCATCGGGCTGACCGTCGTCGATCCGATCCGCGACCAGCGCGGCTGGCGTTTCAGCGACGCCTCGGGCTGCCGTCGATATCGCGCTGTTTTCGGCGGGCGCTGATACCGCTCGGCAGTTCGCCCCGGCGGCAGCGACGGCCGGCGCCACGGTAATCGACAACTCGTCGGCGTTTCGCATGGACCCGGAGGTGCCGCTTGTGGTTCCGGAGATCAACGGCGACCTGATCATCGGCACGCCGGGATTAACGGGGTCAGTGAATGCCGGCCGCATCATCGCCAATCCGAATTGCTCGGCGATCATCCTGGTGACCGCCTTGAACCCGTTGCACCGCGCCTTCGGCATCGAGCGCCTGGTCGTCTCGACGTACCAGGCGGCCTCCGGCGCCGGTGACGCCGCGATGCGCGAGCTCACCGACCAGAGCCGCGCCGTCCTTGCCGGAGACGCCCCCGCGCCCGAGGTCTTCGCGGAGCCTTGTGCGTTCAATGTGTTCAGCCACGATACGCCCGTCGATGCCGGCACCGGCCGCAACGTGGAAGAGCAAAAGGTCATCGACGAAACCCGCAAGATCTTCGACCAGGCCGACCTGAAGATGAGCGTCACCTGCGTCCGCGTGCCGCTGATGCGCGCCCACGCCGAGTCGGTCAACGTGACTTTGGGGACAGCGGCCGCGGAAGCACAGGTGCGAGAGGCATTGGAAGGCGCACCCGGCGTGACGATCGTCGACGACCGCGCCGCCAACGACTTCCCCGCCTCGCTCAAGGCCTCGGGCGGCGACGACGTCCTCGTCGGTCGCATCCGACCGGACGAAAGCCAAGGCACCGACCACGGCGCCTGGCGGGGTTTCGACCTCTTCATCGCCGGCGATCAACTGCGCAAGGGCGCGGCGCTCAACGCTCTGCAGATCGCCGATCTCGTGACGAGCCGAAGAGATTAAGCCGAATCCCGCCGACGCCTTTGTCCGCGGGCCTACTTGCTCCGCCGCCGGCATGGGTCTACGATTCGCTTCCCATGAACGAGCACGCCACCCAACCCGACCCGACTTTGGCGACCGCCTGGTCGCCGGCCGTCGCCGTATGGCAGCGCTTTTTCTTGTTTACCGCCGACAACGAGCGGGTCCTGACGTAACAAAACGCGTCAACTCAAACGTGCCGACCCGCTGAGACAGCTCGGCGGGTTTTTTTTATTGAGGTGAAAGATGAGCAAGTCACTCCAGGAGATCAGGGACGCGCTCGACGAGGTCGACCAGCGCATCGTCGATGCGCTGGCGGTCCGCCATGAGCTGATCACCCTTGTACCGGAAGCGAGACAGGAACCGACGACGGGAACGGCTCGCGACGAGATCCGCGAGCACGAGATCCTCGCCCGAGTCGAGGGACAGGCCCGCAAGGCCGGGCTCGATCCCGACTACGTCGCTTCTCTGTTCCACGAGATCATCCAGCACTCCGTCGACTGGCAGAGTCGGAACGCAGCCGCAAAGGAGGCCGACAGCGACCCGCGTGTGCCCTTGCGGGTCGGCTATCAAGGCGGCGCGGGAGCCTACAGCCACCTGGCTGCCTCCCAGCACTTCGGCGACCGGCTACTCGATTGCCGTGGGTATCGAAATTTTCGCGAGCTCGCCGACGCCGTCGAGCGCGGCAAGCTCGACTACGCCATGCTGCCGGTCGAGAACACGACCGCCGGCTCGATCAACGAAGCGTACGACGTCCTTGCCCACGCCGACGTGGCGGCGGTCGGGGAAGAGATCTTCCGCGTCAAGCACTGCCTCATCGCCCTCGAGCCGATCCCGTTGGCCAAGGTGCGGCGCATCGCATCGCACCCGCAAGCGCTGGCCCAATGCAGCGAGTTCCTCGCCACGCTCCGCGAGTGCCAGATCGAGTCGTATACCGATACGGCGATGGCCGTCGGCAAGGTCGTCCGGGACGGCGATCTCGAACAGGCAGCAATCGCCAGCCGCGAAGCCGCCCGGCGCCACGGGCTCGAAGTGCTCAAGAGCGGGATCGCCAACCAAAGGGAGAACTACACACGCTTCCTGGTGATCGCCCGCGAGCCCGAACCTTGCGCCCCCGATGTTCCCTGCAAAACATCACTCGTGCTCGCCACGCAGCACCAAAAGGCGGCGCTGGCAACGTGTCTGAACGTTCTCGCGGCCCACGATCTGAACCTCACCAAGCTCGAATCGCGACCGATGAGGAACACGCCGTGGGAGTACCTGTTCTACATAGATTTCGAGGGCAACCTCGCCGACGACGGCACCAGCGCCGCGCTAGCCGAGCTGGAGTCACACACCAGCTACTTGAAGATCTTGGGGTCGTATCCGGTCAGCCGGTCAAACGCCTAGCAGGCGACGGCTCGCTAAGTCCGGCGCACCCTTCACCCGGATAACGTGCCCGGCACAAACCCGACTTGTCAACTCGGAATTATGTGCCTAAAATCCTGAGTATGAGGGTCAAGATTCAAGATCTAAGCCGGCTTCGGCTCGACGACACGACGATCGCCGAGATCAACGCTCGAGCACGAGCCGAGTACCCGCATGAGGCGTGCGGCTTGCTGATCGGTCGCGAGGCGGGTGGCAGAACGCTCGTCGAGCGCGTCGCTTCATGCCGCAATCTCGCCGTCGATCGCCTCGGCGACCGCTACCTACTCGATCCTGACGACTTCCGCGCCGCCGACGAGGCGGCCCGAAGAGAGGGGCTCGACATCGTCGGGATTTGGCACACCCACCCCGATCACCCGGCGCGACCGTCAGAGACCGACCTCGAGGCCGCCTGGCCGGTGTATAGCTATCTGATCGTTTCGGTAACGTCGGCCGGCGTTACCGAACGCCGTGCCTGGCGGCTCGAGGACGAGCGATTCATCGAACAGGAAATCGAGGGGCACGAGACATGGCAAATGTAACCATCCGCATCCCCACGCCGCTGCGATCCTTCACCGGCGGTGCGGACGAGATCGAGGTTCGCGGATCAACGGTCGAACAGGCGCTGACGGCGCTCGGCGAGCAACACGCCGGGATTCTCGACTACGTCCTGGATGAGGCGGGCGGCGTACGCCGTTTCGTCAACGTGTACCTGGGCGATCGCAATATCGCGACGCTCGACGGGCTGGGAACATCGGTCGAAGACTCGGCTGTACTTTCGATCGTCCCCGCTGTAGCCGGAGGTGCCGAATGAGCGTCAAGAAGCGACGGCTCGAGGAGCTGCGACGGACAATCGAAGAAGTAACCCCGGAAGATGCCTGGGGGCTGCACAAACAAGGCGCAGCGTTGATCGACGTGCGCGAACCCGACGAGGTCGCCGGCGGAATCGCCGTCGGTGCGCGCCACATCGTGCGGGGGTTCCTCGAGCTCAAGATCGAGGACGCAGTGCCGGATACCGGCACGCCGCTGCTCATCATGTGCGCCAGCGGCGCTCGCTCTCTGTTCGCCGCCGAGGACCTGCGAAACCTGGGCTATGACGACGTGAAGTCCATCGTCGGCGGGTTCGGCCGCTGGAAGGACGACGGGCTTCCTGTGGAGGTGCCCCGTGTTCTCAACGCCGAGCAGCGCGAGCGCTACGGGCGCCATCTGTCGATCCCCGAGATCGGCGAGGAAGGCCAGATCAAGTTGCTCGACGCCAGGGTCCTGCTGGTCGGCGCCGGTGGCCTTGGCTCACCCAGCGCCTACTACCTGGCCGCGGCCGGAGTCGGCACCTTGGGCATCGTCGACGATGATGTCGTCGACCGTTCCAACCTCCAGCGCCAGATCCTCCACACCGATGACCGGGTCGGCATCTCCAAGGTCGCCTCGGCTCGACAGACCCTGCAGGCACTCAACCCGACGATCGAAGTGGTCGGATACGAGGATCGCCTCGACAGCAAGAACGTCGAGCGCATCTTCGAGGGTTGGGACGTCGTCGTCGACGGGGCCGACAATTTTCCGACCCGTTATCTGGTCAACGACGCGAGCGTCAAGCTCGGGCTGCCGAACGTCCACGGGTCCGTGTACCGTTTCGAGGGCCAGGTGACCGTTTTCTGGCCCGGCCGCGCCGATCACCCGGGGCCGTGCTATCGCTGCCTCTATCCAGCTCCGCCACCGCCCGAACTGGCGCCGTCGTGCGCCGAGGCCGGTGTCCTCGGCGTTCTGCCCGGCGTCGTCGGGCTGCTGCAGGCGGTCGAGGTCGTGAAGCTTCTGGTGGGGATCGGCGACCCGCTGGTCGGGCGCCTGCTCCAGTACGACGCGCTGCGCGCCCGTTTCATCGAGCTCAGGCTCGAGCGCGACCCGACCTGCGAATACTGCGGGGACGGGGCCGTCTTCCCCGGCTACATCGACTACGAGCAGTTCTGCCGGGTTGCCGCCTAGACGTGATCAACGCCCTCACCGCAGCGGTGGGCAACACACCGCTCGTCGAGCTGTCCGACCTTCCCGGGCTGCCGGCGGGCACGCGGCTGTTCGCCAAGCTGGAGCAGCTCAACCCGAGCGGCTCGATCAAGGACCGCCCCGTCTCTCGAATGATGTCCGAGGCCATTCGCCGCCGTGACCTCGCCAATGGCCGCCGCCTGCTCGATTCGTCTTCCGGCAACGCCGGCATCGCCTATGCGATGTTCGGCGCCGCTGCCGGTGTCGGCGTGACCCTGGTGATCCCCGGAAACGCCAGCCGCGAGCGTCTTGCCCGTATCGTGGCGCACGGTGCCGAGATCATCACCACCGACCCGGTGGAGGGCTACGACGCCGCCATCCTCGAGGCACAGCGGCTCGCCGCCGAAGAACCGGACCGCTACTGGTACGCCAACCAGTACGCCAACGACGACAACTGGGAGGCGCACTACCGCACCACCGGCCCGGAGATCCTCGAACAGGTCAAGCTGGCGACCGGTGGGCCGCCCGATGCCTTCGTCGCCGGCGTTGGCACCGGGGGCACGCTCACCGGCATCGGCCGCCGGCTGAAGGGAGCGCGCCCCGATGTCCGTGTCGCCGCCGTCATCCCCGAGCGATTCCCGGGCATCGAGGGTCTCAAGCCTTTGGGCCTGCCCGGCGACCTCGTGCCGGAGATCCTCGATGAGTCGCTCATCGAGCACCGCTTCGAGGTCACCACCGACGAGTCGATCGCCATGACCGCTGCCCTGGCGCGCACCGGTCTTTTCGTCGGGCCTTCCTCAGGGGCCTACGTGCACGCGGCCATGCAACTCGCCCGAAATACCGGTGTCAAGACGATCGTCACCATTCTGAACGACACCGGCGAGCGTTACGCCTCAACGGGCTTGTGGGATCCTCCGGTACTCTCGCCGGCGCAGGCCTCGAGCCGATCCAAGACCGCATCGGCGGCCGCCACCGTACCGAGCGGAGAAGCGCCGTAGGCAATATCGGCGGTCAAGAGGCCATCCTCGACGGCGAGCTCCACCGCCGCTTCGATCGCCCGCGCAGCGGCCTCGTTGTCGAACGAGTGGCGCAGCATCATCGCCACACACAGAATCGCCGCGTACGGGTTGGCGGTGCCGCTTTCGGCGATGTCGGGCGCCGACCCGTGAACCGGTTCGTACAACCCGACGGGACCTTCGCCGAGTGAAGCCGATGGCAGCATTCCCAGCGAGCCACACAGTACCGATCCCTCGTCGGAGAGTATGTCGCCGAAGAGATTCTCGGTGAGAATTACATCGAACGTGGCCGGCCGGCTGATCAGGTGCATGGCGGCTGCGTCGACGAGGCAGTGCTCGAGCTCGACAGCGGGAAACTCGTCGCGAAAGATGCGCTCCACCGTGACGCGCCACAGCCGCGAGGTATCCAGGACGTTGGCCTTGTCGACCGAGGTCACCTTCGCCCGGCGGGTGGTCGCGAGCCGTCCGGCAACCCGGGCGACGCGCGCCACTTCCTCTTCGCTGTACACGCAGGTGTCGAACGCCGAGCTCTCGCTACGCCCGCGAGGGCCGAAGTAAAGACCTCCAGTGAGCTCGCGCACGAAGAGGATGTCAACACCTTCGAGCAGCTCGGCGCGAACGGGTGACGCGTGCCGGAGAGACACCAACGGTCGGATCGGCCGAAGGTTGGCGAACAGGCCGAGCGAGGAGCGGAGCCGCAGCAGTCCCTCCTCGGGACGAACCGAGGCCTCGGGATCGCTCCACTGCGGCCCACCGACCGCGCCCAACAGCACAGCATCGGCTCGCTGACACAGCTCGAGCGTCTCGTCCGGCAGCGGATCACCATCGCCGTCGATCGCGGCCCCTCCGACGGCGGCGTGACGGATGTCGAAGGCCAAGCCGAAAAGGTCCGCAGCCTCTCGAATCACACGTTCGGCCTGCTCCGTGACCTCGGACCCGATGCCGTCGCCTGGGAGAATCGCGATCAGCGATCGACGGTTCTCCACCCCGGTGCTCATGTAGTGGCTCCGGTGCCCGCCGCGCCGCCAACGTTCTCGTATCTAGCGATCGCGTCGACTTGCTCCAGCAGGAAGCCGAGCTCGTCGACGCCGTTGATCAGGCAATGCCGGGCGAATGGATCGATCGGGAAGCTCGCCTCGAAGCCGTCCTCGAGCCGCACGCTCTGCTCCTCGACGCACACCTCGATGGCGCCGGCTCCCATCTCGACGAGGCGGGCGTGAACGGCCTCGGGAACGAGAACGGCGAGCATGCCGTTCTTCAGCGCGTTGGCCCGGAAGATATCGGCGATCTCGGTGCTGATCACGACCCGGAAGCCGTTCTCGAGCAGCGCCCAGACGGCATGCTCCCGCGACGAGCCGCAGCCGAAGTTGCGACCGACGACGAGCACTTCGGCGCCCTCCGCTTGGGGGCGGTTGAGAACGAAATCGGGGTACGGGGCTCCTTCCGCATCGTAGCGCCAATCGGCGAACAATCCCTGCCCCAGGCCGATGCGCGACGTCGAGGTCAGGAAGCGCGCTGGGATGATCTGGTCGGTGTCGACGTTTTCGTTCTCGAGCACGATAAATCGTGTCGAGAGTCGATTCAGTGGTTGCATGTGTCGAACACCTCCCGCGGGTCGGCGATGCACCCGGTGACCGCGCATGCGGCCGCGGTCAAGGGGCTGGCGAGCAACGTTCGCGCACCCTTCCCTTGCCGTCCCTCGAAGTTCCGGTTGCTGGTACTGACCGCGAGCTGTCCCGCACCGACCTGGTCGCCGTTCATCGCCAGGCACATCGAGCATCCCGCCTCACGCCATTCCGCACCAGCCTCGACGAAGATCCGGTCGAGGCCCTCGGCTTCGGCCTGGCGCTTGACCGCCTGCGAGCCCGGCACCACCAGCGCTCTCGTTCCCGGCGCCACCTTGCGACCCTCGAAACCGGCGGCGGCGAGGCGCAGGTCCGAGATCCGACCGTTGGTGCAGCTGCCGATAAAAACGACGTCCACCGGCTTTCCGATCAACGGCTCTCCGACCTTTAGTCCAATGTAGTGGAGTGCTCGAGCATGCGAGGCATTGCCTCTGCCGTCGGGCACCGAGCCGCCGATCGGGATGGCCATTCCGGGGTTGGTGCCGTAGGTGATCATCGGCTCGACATCGGTCGCATCGATGACAACCTGGTGATCGTGTTGGGTTGGATCGTCGGTACCGAGCCGTCGCCAGCCGGCGACCGCCTCGTCCCACTCCTTGCCGCTCGGCGCATACGGTCGCCCGGCAAGGTATTCGAACGTCGTGTCGTCCGGGGCGATCATGCCGGCGCGGCCGCCGGCCTCGATCGACATGTTGCACACCGTCATCCGCTCCTCCATCGTCAGGGCCTCGATCGCCGTGCCGCTGTATTCGATCGCGCGCCCCGTGGCCCCGTTGATGCCGATCTGCGCGATGATCGCGAGGATCAGATCCTTGGCGGTCACATGGGCCGTCAAACGGCCGTCGACGCGCACCTCCATCGTCCGTGGCTTGCGCTGCAGCAAGCATTGCGTGGCGAGCACGTGCCCGACCTCGCTGGTACCGATGCCGAAGGCCAGGGCCCCAAAGGCTCCGTGGGTTGCCGTGTGGCTGTCGCCGCAGACGATCGTCATCCCCGGTCGCGTGAGGCCGAGCTCCGGGCCGATGACGTGGACGATTCCCTGGCGCGCGTCGCCGAGCTTGAAGAGCTCGATGCCGAACTCCTCGCAGTTGGCCTCGAGCTGTTCGGCCTGCCGTTGTGCCGCGGGGGTCGCGAAGTGGAATGCGCCGTCGTCACCCGCGCGGGTCGTCGGGGTCGAGTGATCCATGGTGGCCACCGTCAGGTCCGGTCGCCGCACACCGAGCCCCCTTTCGCGAAGAAGGGAGAAGGCCTGTGGAGAGGTAACTTCGTGCACCAGGTGCATATCGACGTACATCATCGCCGGCGACGCGCGCGTCTCGGCGCGCACTACGTGGCTGTTCCAGACCTTGTCGAAGAGTCGCGCGCTCACGATCAACCCGCTCCTGCGGACGCCGGTTTGTCCGCCGACGCTTCGCCGGCGATCGTCGCCGCCTCGTTGCTCGCGTCCGCCCGCATGGAGGCCGCTTTCCAATCGGCCGGCCCAATGGTCTGGTTGGCGATGCGGTTGATCACACCCAGGTAGGCGCGCACGCTGGCGTCGATGATGTCGGTGCTCACCGCCCGGCCTCGATAGGTCTGGCCCGCGTGCTCGACCTCGAGCTGAGCTTCGCCCTGGGCGTCCTTGCCGACGCTGACGCTGTGGACACGATAGTCGCGCAGGTGGGCGGTGACGCCGGTCAGCCGCTGGATGGCCTTGAACACGGAGTCGATCGGCCCCTCGCCGCAAGCCGCCTCGCGGTGCACGCGCCCCTCGCGGTCGCGCAGGTCGACCGACGCGAAGTGCTGCAGGCCGGCGCCCGCCACCGCCTGGAATCCCTCCAGGGTCCAATGCGGCTCGAGCTCCTCGCCGGTGCCCTCGATCAGTGCATCGATGTCGGAGTCGAAGATCTCCTTCTTCTTGTCGGCCAACGACTTGAAATCCTCGAAGAGCTTCTCGAGGGTCTCGTCGTCGAAGCTATGGCCGAGCTCCTCGACACGGCGCCGAAAAGCATGCCGGCCGCTGTGTTTGCCGAGCACGAGCCGGCTGTGATCGACGCCGACATCCTCGGGCCGCATGATCTCGTAGGTCGCGGCGTTCATCAGCATGCCGTGCTGATGGATGCCGGCCTCGTGGGCGAAGGCGTTGGCCCCG
>JADFNY010000405.1 GCA_022563115.1 Acidobacteriota bacterium
ATGGTGCACATCCACCGCGGTGCCGACGAAGTCCTCAACGCCGACATGCGCGACCTGCGCGACGTCTGGGAAGCCACCAGCTTCGCGATCGATCGGTTGCAAGCCGACCCCGAACACGTCGAGCAAGAAAGGAGCGGCCTACGCTCCCGGAGGGCACCGCCGCTCACGTTGACGTACACGCCTGAGCCCACGACGCCGGCGATCCTCACGGCCGCCGACAAGATCGCGGTCGCCATCGTCCGCGAGGAAGGCAGCAACGGCGACCGCGAGATGACCTCGGCCTTCTACGCCGCCGGCTTCGAGCCCTGGGACGTGATGATGTCCGACCTGCTGCGAGGAAGGGTCACGCTCGAGCGGTTTCGTGGCGTCGTGTTCGTCGGCGGCTTCAGCTACGCCGACGTGTTGGATTCGGCCAAGGGGTGGGCCGGCGTGATTCGCTTCCACCAGCCCACATACAGCCAATTCCAGTCGTTCTACCAGCGCCCCGACACCTTCAGCCTCGGGGTCTGCAACGGCTGCCAGCTCCACGCCCTGCTCGGCTGGTTGCCGTGGGCGGGCATCGCCGACGAGATCCAGCCGCGCTTCATCCGTAACGCCTCGGGGCGCTTCGAATCGCGCTTCGCCAGCGTTCGCATCGGCGAGAGCCCGGCGATCATGCTGCAAGGGATGGAAGGCTCGACGCTCGGCATCTGGGTGCAACACGGCGAAGGTCGGGCGTTCTTCCCCGACCCCGAAATCCTCGCCCGCGTCGAGGCCGAAAACCTCGCCCCCATCCGCTTCGTCGACGATGACAACCAGGTGACCGACCGCTACCCCTTCAACCCCAACGGGTCCGCCAACGGCATCGCGGCGCTGTGCTCCCCCGACGGTCGCCACCTGGGCCTGATGCCGCACCCCGAGCGCACGTTCCTGCCCTGGCAGTGGGGCTGGATACCCGGAGATTGGGAGCTGCAGGCGTCACCCTGGCTGCGGATGTTCCAGAACGCCCGAGAATGGTGCGAAGAGTCGCGCTGAAGGGCCTAAACTAGCAGGGTGGCGAACAACTCCCGCGGCTGCCGCGCATGGGTCAAAGGCGGAGGATCGACATGGACAAGTCACGCATGGGATTGATCGCGGCCGTCGTGGTGTTCGTCGTCGTGATGCTGGCGATCATCGTGTACAGCTCGATCGGCATCCATCCCTACGAGGTCGAGACCTGCATCACCTACAAAGGGCGTACCAACTGCGGTGCGGCCGCCGGCGCGACGCGCGAACAGGCGCTCGCCGCCGCCGCCCGCGTCGCCTGCTCGAGCATCTCCGGCGGCATGACCGAGAGCATTGCCTGCAACGATACGCCGCCGGACTCGGTGCGCTGGATCCTGGAGCCGCGGTAAGACCGACCCCCGGGAGTTCTTCAGCACCCTGTTACGGCGCGGAACGACCCGCCTCCCCCGCTTGGGCGATCAACGCGAAGCGATCTCGAACGACGACGCCAGGGTATCGGCGACCGCGAGGCCTTTCAGCGTCGGCACCAGGCGCTCGGTATCGCTCTCGAGCAGACCGGTCTCCTTCAAGCGCTCGACAACCTCGGCGTTGGGCCCGGCGAGCTCGACACCAAAGCGCCGCTCGATGCCCGCGAGGTCGACGCCGGCCGTCGTGCGGAGCTTCAGCGCCAGCTCCTCGAGCACGAGTTGCTCGGGGCTCAGCGATTCCGTGTCGACGATGGGCAAGAACCCCTCATCGAGGACAGCGGCCCAACCGTCGAGGCGGCGCTCATTCCACCATCTCGCGCTCGCCCCGTCGAAAGAGTGCGCCGACGGGCCCAGGCCCAGGTAGGGGCTATGATCCCAATACTTGCGGTTGTGGCGCGACCGATACGCCGGCTGGCGTGCGAAGTTGGATACCTCGTAGGCGGGATAGCCGGCCGCGGCCAAGAACCGGTGGGTAGCGAAGAAGAGGTCGGCCTTGGCGTCGTCGGCAACCTCAACGAGCTCGCCACGCCGACGTGCATCGAAAAAGCGGGTCGCCTCGTGCACCGTCAGCTCGTAGCAGGAGATATGGTGCGGCTGCAGGCTGACCGCCTGCTCGAGCGTCGCCCGCCAGCCGTCGGCCGACTGGCCGGGGACGCCGTAGATCAGGTCGAGCGAGACCACATCGAACCCCACCTCCAGCGCCGCCCCCACCGCTCCGATCGCGTCCACCGACGTGTGCGTTCGACCGAGGAGGCCGAGCGCATCGTCGTCGAAGGACTGAACACCGAGGCTGAGCCGGGTGATGCCGAGGTCGCGCCAGGCGGCGAGGTTCGCCCCGGTTACGTCCTCGGGGTTGGTTTCCAAGCTGACGGTGCAATCGGCAGCGATCGGCAGCGCCTCGAACAGCGCGGCAAGTATCGTCTCGAGCGCACCTAGGGCCAGCGACGACGGTGTGCCGCCACCGATGTAGACGCTGTCGAACGACGACTTGCAGGTCCAGGACGGCGCGCTCTGGTTTGCATCGAGCCCCGCCGGGTCGCCAGGTTCGGTCGCCGCGCCCCGAACCCGAGCACCCCAAGCACCCATCTCCTGCACCAGCGCATCGACGTACGCGGATCGCTTCTTCGGCCCGCCGGTCTGCACCGCGAAGTCGCAATACGGGCACACACGAGCGCAAAACGGAACGTGGATGTAGAGACCGGGTGTCACGTCACGCCTCGTCCGGATCGGTCCGCAATACGGCCAGGAAGGCCTCCTGCGGCACCTCGACGTTGCCGAAAGCGCGCGCCCGCTTCTTGCCTGCCTTCTGTTTTTCGAGCAGCTTGCGCTTGCGGGTGATGTCGCCGCCGTAGCACTTCGCGGTGACGTCCTTGCGGTAGGCGTTGATCGTGCGCCGGGCGATGATGTCGCGGCCGATCGCCCCCTGGATAGCGATCTTGAAGTTCTGCTTGGGGATCGTGCGCTCGAGTTGCTTGCAGGCGTGCACCGCCCGGGCGCGCGCCTTGTCGCGGTGCACCAACATGGCGAGCGCGTCGATCTTCTCGCCGTTGACCATGATATCGACCTTTGCCAGATCGGTGCGCCGGTAATCGAGCAGCTCGTAGTCGAACGATCCGTACCCTTGGGTGATCGTCTTGAGCCGGTCGTAGAAATCGAACAGCACCTCGGCG
>JADFNY010000406.1 GCA_022563115.1 Acidobacteriota bacterium
CAGATCTCGGCAAAAATGATCGTCGGCGTGATCGCGGTGATCTTGGTGATCGCGGTAGCGCGGGCGACCGTCTACCAGGTGCAGACGGAAGAAGTCGGCGTCGTCCTACGCTTCGGCGAGTACATCAAGGAAACCCCACCGGGGCTGCGGCTGAAGATCCCCTTCGTCGACACCGTGGAAATGGTGCCGGTAACCCGCCAGCTCACCCAGCAGTTCGGCTTCCGCGCCGCCGTGCCCGGCGTTCGCTCGACGATCTCGGCGGTGCAGTTCGAGGACGAGTCCCTGATGCTGACCGGCGACCTCAACGTCGCCGTCCTCGACTGGATCGTCCAGTACCGCGTCGCGAATGCCTATGACTTCCTGTTCAAGGTCCGCAACGTCGAGGAGACGTTCCGCGACATGAACGAGGCGGTGATGCGCGGCGTGGTCGGCGACCGCACCGTCACCGAAGTGCTCACCGTCGGCCGCCAGGAGATCGAAACGACGGTCAAGGAGAAGCTGCAGGCGCTTTGCGACCAATACGAGACCGGCATCACGGTCGATCTGATCGTGCTTCAAGACGTCAACCCGCCCGACCCGGTCAAGCCGTCGTGGGATGAGGTCAACCAGGCGCAGCAGCAGCGCGACCGAATGATCAACGAGGCCCAGGCGCGCTACAACCAGGTCATCCCGCGCGCCGCCGGTGAGGCCCAGCAAACCATTCTGCAAGCGGAGGGCTATGCCCTCGATCGGGTCAATCGTTCCGAGGGCGACGCTTCGCGCTTCGTGTCGATCTACGAGGAGTACCGGCGGGCGCCCGACGTCACCCGCCAACGCCTCTACCTCGAGACCATGCAGAGGGTGCTGCCGCTGTTCGGCGGCAAGCTCTTTATCGACGAGGACGCCCGAGGCGTCCTGCCCTTGCTCCCACTCGATACGCTGCGGCAGGTGTTACCCAACGGCGGCCGCGCAGGCGGCCCCGGCGGCGACGGCGGCAGCCAGGAGGACAACCGATGAACATCAAAATGATCGGCAGCATCATCCTCGTTCTCGGCGCCGTGATCGTCCTGTCGAGTACGGCGTACACAATCGACGAGACCGAGCAGGTGATCATCACGCAGTTCGGCCAACCCGTCGGTAACGCCGTTACCGACCCGGGCATCCACTTCAAGATTCCGTTCATCCAGATGGTAAACCGCTTCGACAAGCGCTTCCTCGAATGGGACGGCATTCCCAACCAGGTGCCGACGCGAGACAAGCGCTTTATCTGGGTCGACACCTACGCGCGTTGGCGGATCGACGATCCGCTGCTGTTCTTGGAACGCGTGCGCGACGAGCGCACGGCGCAAAACCGGCTAGGGCAGATTCTGGACGGCGAGACCCGCAACGCGGTGGCGCGCCACGACTTGGTGGAGGTGGTGCGCAGCAGCAACCGCGACCCGGCGGAGATCCTCCTCGACGACGAGGAAGAGACCGCGATCCTGGAAGAGATCGAGGTCGGACGAGACGCGATCACCCGTGAGATTCGTGCCGCGGCGCAGGCCAGCGCCACGGACCTCGGCATCGAGATCCTCGACGTGCGCCTCAAGCGCATCAACTACGTCGAAGAGGTGCAGCGGGACGTGTTCGCGCGCATGATCGCCGAGCGCCAGCGCGTCGCCGAGCGCTACCGTTCCGAGGGTGAGGGTGAGGCGGCAAGAATCGACGGCGAGCGCCAGCGCGAGCTGCAGCGCATCCAGTCGGAGGCCTACAGCACCGCCGAGGTGGTCCGCGGCCAGGCCGACGGTGAGGCGACGCGCATCTACGCCGCCGCCTACAACCGTGACGCCGAGTTCTACGCGTTTCTCAAGAGCCTGGAAACCTACGAGATGACGGCGGATGCGAACAGCATCTTGATCCTCACCACCGACAGCGAGTTGCTGCGATTCATGAAGGCCAAGCAGTAGCTGTCATTACTGAAAGCCAAGCAGTGGCTGCGTGACCGGAGCGGCGGGGGTGCCAACCCGCCGTCCGGATCGCGCCCCTTTCAGTCGTCGGCGTCTTCGTCCTTCTGCCGGCTTTCGTGCGTCCGCAGGGCGTCGTGGAGCGCGGCGCGGTCGGCGGCTCCGCCGAACAGCGTCACGCCGGTCTGCGACAGGTCGTGGACGACCTCGTCGACCGAGCGGATCGACTTTCCCCGCTGGTAGTCGCTGATGTCACCGATGAACGGCCACAGCCGATCACGGATATCGGGCGGCAGTATTTGCTCGAGGTACTCGAGCGCCAAGCTCTTGAGGTTCTCGTCGCCCATGACGATGCCGTGGAAGGCCATCTTGACGGCCTCGGCGTCGAGAACCAGCGATAGCTGCCGAAAGGTATGCTCGAGGCTCAGCTCGCCGCGCACCTCGACGCGCTTGCCGACGAAGTCGTCTCCGCCGGCTTCCGCTTCGTCGAGGATCTTCTGCAGCTCCCAGATCGGCCGGTCGCGACTGACCTCACGGGCGACCGCCTGCCAAACGATCGATTGCCAATCGCCTTGGGCGGTGACGAGGCCGGCCTTGCGACGCCGCGACAGGGCGATCGCGGCCCGGTAACGCACCTCGAATCGGCCGGCCGCGAGGCCGTCGAGGAGCGCTTGATCGGCCGCCGCCGTGTTGACCTCGGCCAGGATCCGGGGAATGCGACGGCGAATGACGAAGTCGGCGTGCTCGTCGAGCAGCACGTCGATCACGTGACGCACGCTCGGCTCGCCGATGCTCAGCAGCGCCCGGACGGCGCGCGAATAGAAGTCCGTGCGCGTTAGCAAGCGCGCCAACGCCTCGATGTGGGTCTCGTCCCAGTCGTCACATTCGTCGAGGGCACGCTCCACGACGGCGGGGTCGGAGGCGAGGATCCGATCGAGCGTTGTCCCGCCGTCGCCGACAGCAAGATCGGGCCCCGTTTCGGGGGCGTCTCCATCGAGTGTCACGCCCACCTTGGCGAGCTCGTTCGCCAGGTCGAGTCGCGTCAACGTGACCGTCAGCAGGTCGCGGCGGTCGAAGTCGCTGGTATCGAGCTCCTCACCGTCGTCGGCTAGCCGGTCGCGCACGGCGCGCGTGTACTCGGCGCCGGTCTTGATACCAACGTACATGAATGCCACGGCGAGTCCGCCGACGA
>JADFNY010000074.1 GCA_022563115.1 Acidobacteriota bacterium
GAATGTTGCAGGCCCAGCCGCGACCGGCGGCGTTGAAGCGGATCATGTCAGCATCGAGCTCGAAGCGGGCGAACGGCAGCCCGTAGGCCTCGAACGCCTCACCCGACGCCTCGGAGAGCGCCTCGGCGAGCCGGGCGTGATCGAACGCCGGTTCGCGCGTTCCGTTCTCCGGGTCGCCGAGGATGAACTCGTTACCGTCCGCAATCGCGATCCGGTACCAGAAACGCTCGCCCGGGAGCCAGTTCGGCGACACGCCGGAACGCAGGACCAGCGAGTCGAGGTTGGCGCCGAGAAATCCCTCGGCGTGCTCGTAGTCGGCAGCGCTGAGAGCGTCGGGTGCGTGGGCCTGCTGGGCGAGGCCCGGGGCCGCGGTAACGGTCGCGATGCAAACGATCACCGTAACGACGATCACCGACGTTCGGACGACTTGATGGGCACGAGAAAGCATTCTGATCCTCCGTCGACGTGTTGGGTTACGGCCCCCAAATCGCTGCGTTGATCGCCTCGACGGTCGTGTCGACGCGAAACTGCAGCAGCTTCTTGCCGATCTCGATCGAGTGCTCCAGATCCTCGATGCTCAGGCCGTTGATCGAGGCGACTCCGGCATCCATGCGCTGCTGGTAGCGAACGGTCTCCGGGTCAGTGACCATCATGATCGTGGTGATCACGTAGTCGTCGTGGTGACCGTCGTTTTCACCTTCGGCGATGCCGAGCTTGTCCTCCATGTAGGTGAACACGTCGCGGTAGCGATAGAACTCGGGGACGTAGTGGGCCCGGGTTTCGCCCCAACGCTCGTTGAGGGTGGTGGCCGCGTTCCCCATTCCCGTCTGATTGCCGCCGCTGTCACCGATGAAAATGATGTGCTCGAAGCCGTGCTGTTTGAGGCTCTCACCGACGTCCTCGAGGACCATCTCGAAGGTCTCCTGGCGCAGGCTGATGCTGCCCGAGTAGATCATCGCGCCCGACTTCGGATCGTGGCTACCTTCCGGTACCAGCTTGATAATCGGGGCGCACAGCGCGTTGCCGAGCTTCCGGGCAATGCCCTCGCAGGCGCCTTGCAGGACGTAGTTGTGCTTGCCGGTCGCCAGGAAGGGGCCATTCTGCTCGATGCCGCCGGTGGATACGATCGCGGTGGTCTTGCCGCCGGCAATGGCGTCGCGGACTTCCATCCAGGTGAGCTCCTCGATCCATACCGAATCGAGCGCCTCGATCGGCCGCTCCATCGCGTACATATGCTCGATTTCCTGCCGCTGCCGCTCCGCTCGCTCGGCTCGCTGCTCGGCGGTCATGTTCCCGCGTCCACCACGCTGGGCCTCGACATAGGCCGCCAACCCGGTCACCAGAGCGACGATCGTGATCATCGCGAAGATCTTCGTTGCCTTGCGCATCTTGCTGCCCTCCCAGAAGGGGCGAAAGCGCCCGGGGACCTGAGCAGGCCGTGGCCTGCTAGATGGGGATACCGTTGGACCGCTTGCCCGGTTGTGTCGTTTGATGCCGTGCCCGAACACTATCGACGGTGCCGAACACTATCATCATCATCGCAATGATCACGAGTCACCGGAGGACCGCCATGAAAGCCGTCGCCGTGATGCTCACGCTGGCGCTGGGCGCGTCGAGCCGGAATCGGCGCCCTAGCGTCCGGCGGCGCGCCTCCCCACCGACAACGCGTCGGCCTGGGTCACGATGATCATCTTGAAGCCCTGCTCGAGGCGCTCGGCGATGTCGTCGACGCCGGCGGTAATGCCGCACGGGACGTCGAACTCGAGACACGCTGCCAAGACCGTTTGGATGGCTTTCTCGGTCGCCTCCCGGTCGCGGTTATAGGCGCGGCTCAGATCGCCGGGGCCCGGGATCACGACGCTGACACCCGGCGTGTTGACGATTTCGCGCGCGTTTCTCACGCCAACCTGATCCTCGATCAACAGCACATTGACGAGCTTGCCGTGCGGATTCGCCGGCCAGCCATTATCGCCCATCATCTCCACCGCTAACGCCGCTTCTTCGGCGGTTTCAACGTGTGGGAAGACGATCGAGTCGACGCCGGCCTCGATGCCCATCGCGACGCGCTCGTGCGCCTCATCGCGCCCATCGCGGATCGGCGGAATGCGTAATGCGGTCGGGTGGGTGTCTTCAGTCCCGGCGTTATCGAACATTCCTTTCATGAACGCCTGCATCTGCGGGATATCGAACGGCCCCGTTTCCATCGAGTAGAAGATGAAATCCGGCTCGCGGTTGGCGACCAGCTCAGCGCCCTCCTCGGGCGTCTTGTGCCGAGAGAAGATGCCAAAAACCGCCTGGCCATCGGCCAGCAGCTCGGCCATGCGTCCGGTAGGCACATCGCTTTGCGGCGTCCTGGCCGAGCCTGCCTCTGCCGAACCCGTCGCGCCCGAGCCCGCCGATGCCGTTGTCATTGCCGCGCTTCCTAGAAGGATAAGCCCGATCGCCAAACCCGAAACCAAGCGTCGCATAGGCACTGAATCCTTTGGCTGGGTCAAAGAGCCCGCCGTAGCACTACAATGTCGATAACGAAGGGTCAGAGCGCCTCCGGTTGACTTCTTAGGACGTGTGAAGAATCTTACAGTAGGTTGTTTTGCTCCGATCGCTGGCCCGAACGCCCCCTCGGGGAGCTGGCCGATATTCGATGAGGTCTTCATGCGCAGACGAAGCGCCGTCGCGATCGCGGGATGCTTGGCGATCATCCTTCTTGGCTGGACGGGCGTCGGCGCCCAGCAGCAACTGCCGATGGCGCCCCTGAGTGGTTCGGGGCGAACCGTGTCACCCGCCTACGAGGGCTGGTATCAGAACCCCGACGGCACCTACAACCTTTCCTTCGGTTACTACAACCGGAACACGGAAGAAGCCCTCGAGATTCCCATCGGACCCGACAACTCCATCGAGCCGGCCGAGTTCAACGGCGACCAACCGACCCGGTTCGAGCCGCGCCGTCACTGGGGCGTGTTCACGGTCACCGTGCCGGCCGACTTCGGCAACCAGCGGATCGAATGGACCCTGAACATCCGCGGCCGGAAGGTCACGATCCCCGGCCATCTTCGAGAAGAGTGGAAGATTGACGCCCTCGAAGGTGAAGCGGGCTCGGGCAACACGCCCCCGGTCCTCAGGTTCGACATGGGCGGCCCTGAAGGCGCCGGCCCCGGCGGTGTCACCACGGGGCCGCTGCAAGCGAAAGTCGATGAGCCCCTCACCGTTACCGTCTGGGCCTATGATGACGGTGCCGGCCGCAGCACCGCTTCGCGGGCCGGGCGGCGACCACCCTCAGTGACGTTGACCTGGTTCAAGCACCAGGGACCCGGCGACGTGACCTTCAGCGAAGAGAACGCCCGCGTTCCGATAGCCGGTGGCGAGGCGGAGATGATCGCGACTTTCAGCGTCGCCGGTGATTATGTGCTGCGGGTCCGCGCCAACGATGCTTCCGGCGTTTCCGGCGCTGGTCACGCACAGTGCTGCTGGACCAACGGTTTTGTCAAAGTGACGGTGACCCAATGAGACGAAAGGACCACGCTATGAAGCGAACCCAACTCGCACGCCGGATCGGCGGCGCGATCGGCCTCGGCGCCCTGGTGCTCGCGGCGCTCGTGATCATCCAGAGTCAGCCGCTGATGGCGCAGCAGAACGACACCAATGGACACGATGGCCCGACGTACGCCAAGGACGTCGTGTCGATCTTCCAGGATAAATGCCAGGTCTGTCATCAGCCAGGCTCGATCGCCCCATTTTCGTTGATGACGTACGAGAGCGCCCGCATGTGGGCACCGATGATCAAGGAGAAGGTCGCCGACCGGATCATGCCGCCGTGGCACATCAACCGCACGGTCGGCATCCAGGAGTTCAAGAACGACAGGGGCCTGACTGCCGAGCAGATCGAAACGATCGTTGCTTGGGTCGACGACGGGGCGCCGTTGGGCGATCCGGCCGACATGCCGCCGCCGCGCGAGTTTCCCGACACCGACGGCTGGCGGCTCGGCGAAACGATGGGGCGTGAGCCCGATCTGATCGTGCCTTCTGAGCCCTACACGATGGCTGCCGCGACCATGGACAAGTGGTTCCGGCCGACCACCGAGACCGGCCTGACCGAGAAGCGTTGGGTCAAGGCGATCGAGATCCGTCCGGTCGGTCCCGACACGCGCGCCATTATCCACCACACTCTCGCCTACCTGCTGCAAGAGGAGGAACAAGACGAGCAGAGCGCCGGCACGGTGCAGACGACGAGCCGCGCCATGGGTGGCCCAGGGCTGTTCATGGAGTGGGCGGTCGGCAAGGCGGGTGAGATTTTCCCCGACGGCGCCGGCAAGCTGATGCTTCCGGACTCGAGGATCCGCTGGGAAGTGCACATGCACGCCAACGGAACAGAGGTGGAGGACAGCTACGTCGAGCTCGGCGTGTGGTTCTACCCGAAGGACGACGAGCCCGAGTACCGCACCCGGCTGCGCATGTTTGACGCCCGGGGGCGGAGCGGCCTGGACATCTCGCCGGGCGAGATCGCGGTCACCCAGCAGTTCCACGTGCTGCGCTGGCCGACGCGCCTGGAGAACTTCCAGCCGCACATGCACATGCGCGGCAAGACCATGATGATTGAAGCGGTCTATCCGGACGGGCGCTCAGAGGTGCTCAACCAGGTCGACAACTTCCAGTGGAACTGGCACGTCAACTACATCTACGCGGACCACGTCGCGCCCCTGCTGCCGGCCGGAACGACCCTCGTCGTTACCGCCTGGCACGACAACACCGCCGACAACCCCAACAACCCCGATCCAGAGCAATGGGTCGGCTGGGGTGACCGCACCGTCGACGAGATGGCTCACGCCTGGATCGACGTGACCTACCTGCCGCAGGAGGAATTCGACCGGTTGGTCGCCGAGCGTGAGGCAGCGGAAGAGCAGGAACGGCAGCAGCAGAACCAGTAGCCACGCCGCCTGACGATTGGAGGGCGGCGACCTGTCAAGGGTCGCCGCCCTTTTTCGTTTGAAGCCGACCGCACCGCTCACGGTCGACCCGCTTCCCCAGCGAATCGCCGTAGGAATTTCGGGCTTGATCGAAGGGCGCCGCTTCGCCATCTTGGGGGTGGCAGGAATCTGCATTTTTAGCCACTAATGCACATCAATGACTGTTCAAACACAGAAAACAGCACCTTCTGAGCCCACGCCGATCAACGGCGACCTGCTGCCGGCACTCGATCAGCTGTTTGCCGAAACCGTGGCGCTCTTTCAGCAGCTGCGCGCCGTCGCCCCGCTGATGCACGGGCACATCGAGCTCGGGCGGGACGAGTGCACCGTTCTGCAAGGACTCGATCACGATGGCTCTCGTACCGTCGCCGACATCGGCAACGACTGCGACATCCCCCGCAAGCAGGCGCAAAAGCTGGTCAAGTCGCTCGAAAAAGGCGGCTTCGCCCAGCTCGTCGCCAACCCCGAGAACAATCGCGCCAAGTTGGTCGAGCTGACCGAAGACGGCCGCCAGCTCGTGCGCGGCCTCGACCGACGAGAAGTCGAGCTCCTATCGAGCCTGCCGTTGGCGACGAACGCCGCGGATCTGGCCGCCGCGACCAGGGCGCTCGCCGACGTCCGCAGGGCGCTCAACGACGAAGCCTGGCGCCGGCAACTGGAAGCCTAGCGGCGACGTCAGCCGAGCTTTTCTCGGACCAGCTTCTGGATGAGCTCGGGGTCGGCGGTGCCGCCGGTCTGACGCATCACCTGACCGACGAAGAAGCCCGCCAACCCGGTGCGCCCGGCGCGGTACTCCTCGGCCTTGCCGGGGTTGGCGGCGATGACTTGCTCGACGACCGGCTCGATGGCCGCGGCATCGGTGACCTGCTCGAGGCCGCGCTCCACGACGATCGCGCCGGGATCACCGCCTTCGCTGACCATGATGGCGAGGACGTCCTTGCCGGTCTTTCTGGAGATGGTGGCGGAGGCAACGAGCGCGACGAGGGCGCCGAGCTCGGCGCCGCCAAACTGTAGGCCGTCGGCCTTGCCGCCATCGAAATGGCGCGACAGCTCGTTGACGGCCCAGTTGGCGACCGCCTTGGCGTCGTCGTGCACGGCGAGCGCGTCTTCGAACAGCCCCGCGACCGACATGTCGCCGGTCAACACGTCGGCTTCCTCGGTGCTCAGGCCGAGCTCGTCTCGGTAGCGCTCGTATCGCTGCGCCAACTCCGGATTCGTCGCGCGGATTCCGTCGCGCGCCTCTGACTTCGAGCGCTTGATGCGGCGGCGCTGCTCGGCCGGAGCGTCTCCGGCTGACGGCTCGTCCGTACGAGCCGCCTGGCCGGTGGCGAGCTTCTCTTTCGCTGGCGCGATCTTCGCCCAGGTATCGCGCAGCGTGACCACCCGGTTGAATACCGGCGCCCCGGCGGTCGAATCGACCGGATCGGTGAAAAAGTAACCGAGGCGCTCGAACTGGAAATGGCAGCCCGGCTCGGCATCCGCTACGGCGGGCTCGAGGCGCGCCTCGGCGATCGTGACGCGGGATTGCGGGTTGAGGAAACCGGTGAAGTCCGTGCCCGAGGTAGCCGCCGCGTCGTCGGGGTTCGCGACCTTGAAGAGCCGATCGTACAGCCGCACCTCGACCGCCACCGAGTCGGTCGCCGACACCCAATGAATCGTCCCCTTGACCTTGCGGCCGTCGGGCGCTGAGCCGCCACGCGTGTCGGGATCATAGGTGCAGCGCAGCTCGACGATCTCACCGGCGTCGTCCTTGATCACCTCGTCGCAGGTAATGAAATAGGCGTAGCGGAGGCGCACCTCACGGCCGGGCGCCAGACGAAAGAACCTCTTCGGCGGATCCTCCGCGAAGTCGCTGCGCTCGATGTACAGCTGGCGGCCGAACGGCACCGCTCGGCTGCCCTCCTTCGGAATGTCGTGCGGGTACAACGGCGCCTCGAGCTCTTCGCTTTCGCCCTCCGGGTAGTTCGTAATAACCACCTTCAGCGGATCGAGCACGCACATTACACGCGGCGCCTTCTGGTTGAGGTCCTCGCGGATGACGTACTCGAGCTTGCCGATATCGACCCTGCTATCGGCCTTGGCGATGCCGATCAGATCACAAAACAACCGGATCGACTCCGGTGTGATTCCTCGCCGCCGCATGCCCGAGATCGTCGGCATGCGGGGATCGTCCCAGCCGTCGACGTGGCCCTCCTCGACCATGCGCAGCAGCTTGCGCTTGCTCATCACGGTGTAGTCGAGGTTGAGGCGGGCGAACTCGTACTGCCGCGGCCGCGCCTCGCCGACGTCGACGTTGTCGATGAGCCAGTCGTAGACCGCACGGTTGTTCTCGAACTCGAGGGTGCACAGCGAATGCGTAATGTTCTCGATCGCGTCGGAGAGCGGGTGGGCGAAGTCGTACATCGGGTAAATGCACCAGTCGTCGCCGGTCCGGTAGTGGTGGGCGTGGCGAATCCGGTACAGCAACGGGTCACGCATCTTCATGTTGGGATGCGCCAGGTCGATCTTGGCGCGCAGCACGTGGGCGCCGTCTTCGAACTCGCCCGCCTTCATACGCTCGAGGAGGTCGAGGTTGTCTTCGACCGAGCGATCGCGGTAGACGCTCGGTACGCCCGGCGTGGTGACGGTGCCGCGCATCTCGCGGATCTCGTCCTCCGAACAGCTGTCGACGTACGCGTTGCCGTCCTGCACGAGCTGCACCGCCATCTCATAGAGGCGGTCGAAGTAGTCGGAGGCGTACAGCACGCCGTTGTTCCACTCGAAGCCCAGCCAGCGGACGTCTTTCTGGATGGCGTCGACGTAGCTGGTGTCCTCGGTCGTCGGGTTGGTGTCGTCGAAGCGGAGATTCGTCGTCCCGTTGTTTTCCTGGGCGATCCCGAAACTCAGGCAAATCGCCGTCGCGTGCCCGACGTGGAGGAACCCGTTGGGCTCGGGCGGAAAACGGGTGGCCACGCGACCGCCGTACGTACCCTTGGCGTTATCCTCGGCGACGATCGTGCGCACGAAGTCGAGGCCGGCGGTGTCGGCGCTCCTCGGGTTGTCTTTGCGGGCGCTCACGTTTGTATCGGCACGTGCTGGAGGGGGTGTGATCGGAAAAGGAAGTTTAGCCCGCATGTCTCAACGGGGTGCTGCTGCAAGCGCCTTACAACGGGCCGGGGATTCCGTTGACCACACACGGCTCCACCCCGTAGTGTCTTGTCATTACCAAACGCAACGCACTCTGGAGAGAATCATGAGCAAGCTTTCGACGGTGATCCGTTCCTGGCTGGGCAACGGCACGACCCTTTGGCGATGGTCGGTCGGCCTTCTGATCGTTGTGCTCCTGCTGCCGACCACGGTTGGCGCGCAGAACACCCAGGACCGTCAGTTTTTCACCTCGGGACGCACCGTCAAACCCGTCTTGCACGGTACCCACTGGGTAGCGATCACCGGCAAGCCGCTGGGCGCCACCGCCGGGTCGATGATCTTCCAGCGCGGCGGCAACGCCGTCGACGCCGCGTGCGCCATGCTCGGCGCGACCTCCACCATGTGGGACTCGCTCGGCTGGGGTGGTGAGACCCAGGCGTTGATCTACGATCCCAACGAGAAGAAGGTCATCGGCATCAATGGGCTCGGTGTGGCGCCAACCGGCGCTACGGCCGAGTTCTTCAAGCGGTTGGACCTCGAGTACCCACCGTCGACGGGCCCGCTCGCCGCGGTGACGCCGGGTACCCCGGGCGCGCTGATGGTGATGCTCGCCGAGTGGGGAACGATGAGCCTCGCCGAGGTACTCGAGCCTTCGATCGAGATGGCAGACGGGTACGCGATCGAGGCCTCGGCGGCCAACAACCTCGAGCGCAACAAGGAGCTCTTCAAGGAATGGGGCCGCTACTCGACCGACGTGTTTCTCCCCCACCTCGGCGAGGAACGCGAGGCGCCCTACCCGGGCGAGATCTTCCGCCAGCCGAACCTGGCGGCGACGTTGCGTAAGCTGGTCGAGGCCGAGGCGCAGGCGCTCGACGCGGGCAAGAGCCGCGAGGAAGCGATCTACGCCGCCTACGAGCGCTTCTACAGGGGCGACATCGCCGCAGAGTTCGCCCGTGGCGCGCAGGAAGTCGGCGGGCTGATCACCGCCGACGACCTGGCCAACTGGGAGGTCAAGATCGAAGAGCCGGTGATGACCACCTACAAGGGCATCGAGGTCTACAAGCTCACCCATTGGCAGCAAGGGCCGGTCATGCTGCAGGCGCTCAACATCCTCGAGAACTTCGACCTGCAAGCGATGGGTTACAACAGCTCGCGCTACGTCCACACGCTCTATCAAACGATGAACCTGGCCTTCGCCGACCGCGACTTTTACTACGGCGATCCTGACTTCCCGCCGGCCGAGCCCATCGAGGGCTTGTTGTCGAAGGAGTACGCCAGGCAACGCGCCGCCACCATCAACTGGGAAGAAAATGATCCCGATGTCAAACCCGGCGATCCGTATCCGTTCCAGGGCGGCACCAACCCGTACCTCAGCCTGCTCGAAAGGTGGAGTTCGAGCGGTGGGGAGCCCGCGGGCTCGATCGCGGCCACCGGGATCAGCGATATCTTCCCGCTCCGCAACGCCGGTCAGGCTCCTCCGATCCGCATCGACGGCACCAACGATTGGGGCACCACGGCGCCGTTCGGCGACGACTTCTTCCGCGGCACGACGTCTGTGCAAGCGGCTGATGAAGAAGGCTGGATCGTCTCGATCACGCCGTCGGGCGGCTGGATTCCCGCGGTCATCGCTGGCGAGACCGGCGTCGGCTTGAGCCAGCGGCTGCAGAGCTTCGTCGTCAACGAGGCGGAGAACCCCTACAACGTGGTCGAGCCCGGCAAACGCCCGCGCGTCACGCTGACACCGGGCATGGCGATCAGAGACGGCGAGCCTTATCTGTCGTTCGCCGTTCAGGGAGGCGACGGCCAGGACCAGAACCTGCTGCAGTTCTTCCTCAACGTGGTCGAGTGGGACATGAACGTGCAACAGGCTGCGGAGGCCGCCAACATCAACAGCTCGCAGATGAAGAGCTCGTTCGGTCAGCACCCTTCGCAGCCGGGCTCCTTGCTCGTGCGGGACGACATGCCGCCGGAGGTTGTCGCCGAGCTGCGCCGGATGGGCTACAACATCCGCAGCTCGCCGCGCACCTCGGGGCCGATCAACGCCATCTTCTTCGACATCTTGAACGGCACGATGTGGGGCGGCTCGAGCAACCACGGCGAGGACTACGGGATCGCCTGGGAGTAGCGATAGCGAGCGCGCTTCCACGCCGGTGAATAGAACTCCCGGCCAGGTGAGGAACCAACGAGACTTGACCGCGCGATCCCGACCAGGCCCTCTACGACCTCATGCCGCTCGAAACAGCGGTGGCGGAATCGATCTGGTTGGGCAAGTCCTTCTCGCAGCTGTTGTTGATCTTCGCGGCGATCGCGGCGATGGTCACCGTGGTGGGGATCTACGGCGTTACGGCGTACTCGGTCTCGCGACGCACCCACGAGTTCGGTGTCCGCATGGCGCTGGGGGCGCAGCGGCCGCACATCATGCGGATGGTCGTTCGCCAGTCGATGAAGGTCGTTCTGATCGGCGTCGTCATCGGACTCGGCATGGCGCTGGCGCAGGGCGCGACTCTCGGATCGATCCTCTACGGCGTCAGCGGCACCGACCCCGTCACCTACGCCGGGGTCACGGCGCTGGTCATCGCCGCGAGCCTGCTTGCCTCCTGGCTACCGGCGCGTCGAGCGACACGCCTCGATCCCGTGAGGGCCCTCCGCGACGACTAGCGACGAGCACGCGCCCGACTCACGTCGAAGGATCGTCCCCACGGAGCACCGCCTTGGGACATACCGGTTAAGGATTCTTTACAAGTCCTTACACCCCGTTGACGGCGATTCCGGCCTTCCCCTGGTCCAATGGGAAAAGGCTCAGGATTCGATTCCCCGCCCACCGCCGCCGGGCCGGTCCGGGAGCAACATCGGAGGAACCATGGGTTGGAACCGAAGCATCATCGTCACGCTGGCCCTGCTTGCGGGCCTGTGCACAAGTACGCCCCGAGTCGCTGCAACCGGGGAGCCTGATCGAGCGCAGCAGCGCGAGGGCATCGACGAGATGTTTCTCGGTTTCAGCCCCGGCGAGGAGATCCGTTACGAGCTGGAGCGGGCGGACGGCCAGCGCCGCGGCATGCGCACGACCTGGAGCATCCGGCTGCAGGATGTCGATCCGGAATCGGGCCTCGGCCTGTTCGCCCTGACCTACGAGATGGGTGGTTTCCATCGCTCATCGGGTTCGGCCCAGGGACAGCCCGGCGCGATGATGGGCCGCACGACGGCGAGTGCTTGGATCAGCCCCTATGGCTTTCCGATGCGGGTCAAGTTCACGACGCAGCGCAATACACCGATGGGTGGGCTCGAGTACACCGTCGAGTATCGCTACGAAAACGAGCGCTTCATCAAGGAGCTCGAGGGTAGCGACAAGGATCAGAAGACGAAGCTGGACGGCTACCGCGTCATCGATCTCGACATCCCGGCCGGCGTGTACCTGTTCATGCCCATCGACGCGGAGTGCGTCGGCGCGGCACGACAAGCGCGCGGTAACCGCGGCGGCGGCCGTAGCGGAGGCGGCGGTGGGGGCAGTCCTCCCGGTGGTGGCGGCGGGGGCCGCGGTGGTGGCGGCGGTGGTGGCGGAGGCCGCGGTGGCGGTGGCGGCGGCGGTGGAGGGGGCGGTGGTCGTGGCGGTGGCGGCGGCATGGGTGGCGGTATGGGTGGCGGAGGCGG
>JADFNY010000407.1 GCA_022563115.1 Acidobacteriota bacterium
CGGGGTGGTACTTCAACGCCGCCGCCCGGTAGGCGCGTTTGATCTCGTCTTTCGGCGCCTCGCGAGCGACGCCGAGAACCTGGTAGAAGTCGCGCTCAGGCATCTTCGGCTTCGCCGTCCTTGGCCAGCAGGGCGTCGACCTCGATGGCCGGCTCTGGCCGGTCCTCGGCGGCATCGCTCTCGGCGACCGCGCCCCCGAACGCAACCACCACGGAAGCCGGACGGATCAAACGATCGTTGAGCCTGTAGCCGGCCTGGCAGACGTCGAGGACGTGCCCGTCGGGTACCTCGTCGGTCTCGTGGCGGCCGATCGCTTCGTGATAGCGCGGATCGAAGGCCTCCCCCCGCGGCTCGATGCGTTCGACGCCGATACTCTCGAGGACTTTGTGCACGCTCCGCAGGATGATCTGCATCCCCTCGTGGTAGGCGCCGGCGTCTTTCGACTCGGTTTCGACAGCGCGCTCGAAGTCATCGATCACCGGAACGAGCCCTTCCAGCAACGCGGCCTGTGCCGCGATGACCGTCTGCGCCTGCTCCTTCTGGACACGGCGCCGGTAGTTGATCAACTCCGCCTGCCGCCGCAGCGACTGGTCGGTCAGGCGCTCGATCTCGGCCTTGGCGAGCTCGAGCTGAAGGTCCAGCTCCTCGCGCGAAAGCTCCTCGGGGGGCGCGGCGGCGCCACTCGTCTCTGTTTCGGTGCCCGGACCGACCTGCTGCTCGTTGTCGCGCTCGTTATCGTTCACGGTCGTTTCCGGTCGAATGTCGAGGCCTCGCGGCGCCTTGAATCTGGTCCTCTTGTCGTCGCAACCAGACCCGTCACACTTTCACCACGGCCTGCTAGGCGCACAGCCGCGTGACCATGTCGCTGGTTACGCGCGCCATCGTTGTAACCATGGGAATTGTCCGTTCGTAATGCATGCGAGCCGGCCCCAATACGCCGAGCACACCGCCCGGCCTGGTGCCGGCGCGATAACCGGCGGCGACCAGGGCGCAGCCCCCCAGAAAGGTCGGCAGGCCGGCGCGGCCGATCAACACCCGGGCGTCCGTCTCCGTTCCGCACTCGGCGAGCACCCGGCTCAGCTCGCTGCGTTCCTCGAACGCCGCGAAGATGTCGGGGAACGTCGCGCGCTCGGCAAGCTCGGGGCTGTCGAGCAAGTGGAATGTACCCTCGACGTACATCGCCGACTGATCGATCGCGTCGCCGAGCAACCGCCTCACCAGGCGAAGCGCGATCGCCTCGGGATGCGACGACGCGGAGGTGGACGAAACACCGATACTCTCCCGCAACTGCCGCAACGTCTGGCCGGCGAATCGACGGCGCAGATAGTCGGCCGCCGCGTCGAGAACCCTCTCGCCGAGCTCCTCCTCGAATATGATCGTGCGGGTGTGCACCATGCCGACGGAGGTCATGAACACGATCGACACACGATCGCGGCCGAGACGCACCAGCTCGACGTGACGGATGGCCGCCTCCGCCGGTGGCGGGACAAGAACGACGCCGACATGCTGGGTCATCTCCGAGAGCACCGAGCAGGCGCGCTGCAACAACGCGTCGAGCTCCGGCTGCGCTTCGTCCAGGCGTTCGCGGATGCGGCGCTCGTCGACCCGCTGCAGATCACCGTGGCGCATCAAGTGCTGGACGTAGGCGACGTAGCCACGCGCTGTCGGCGTCCGGCCGGCGGAGGTGTGCGATTGGGTGAGATAGCCTTGCCGGGCGAGCTGCGCCATCACATTCCGCACCGTCGCCGAGCTCACCTTCTCGGCGAGCAGCCCGGCCACGGTGGCCGACCCGGCCGGCTGCCCGCTAGCGATGAAATGGCGCACCACGACGTCCAGTACCGCGGCGCTGCGTTGGGTGAGGTCCTTGGTCATCTCGGGTCGAGCTCGGTCCCCTTAGCACTCTCACGCATTGAGTGCTAAAAAGTGATGGAACAATGGTGCCGGAGGGCTGTCAAGTCCGCATCGGGACAGGCGTGCGCCGCCCACAGCCGCCGCTGAGCAAATGCTAACATGGGTTCTGATGTCCTCCTCGCCACAGATGCGATCCACCGAGAATCCACCGCAGCAACCCGCCGAAGAAGGGCGGCCTGTGGGGGGGATACGTTTCGTCCACGGCACCGCGAGATTCCTCCTCCGGCCGCGTAATGTCGTCCTGGCCGCGGTGCTGGTCGCCCTTTCCGGGGTCGGAACCGGGATGGCGATGGTCTACCTTCCTGATGCCTCGCAAGTGCGCGTGCTCGAGGAGTACGTGCCGAGCATGCAGGTGATCCTCTACGACGACGAGGGGCAACCCTACGCCGAGCTGGAGGCGGCGGAACGCCGCAAGCTGGTCCCCTACCAGGAGATCCCCGAGCAGCTGCGCAACGCGCTGCTTGCCGTGGAAGACAGTCGCTTTTTCTGGCACGTGGGCATCGACCCGATCGCCGTCCTGGGAGCGGTACGCGACAACCTGACGCGAGGCTTCGGGGCGCGTGGCGCCAGCACGATCACGATGCAGCTTGCCCGCGGCCTCGGCTGGTCGAGCCCGGAGAAGACCCCCAGCCGCAAGCTCGTCGAGGCCTTCTATTACGCCCTCCAAACCGAGCGCTACTTTTCGAAGGAGCGCATCCTCGAGCTCTACATGAACCAGCAGTTCCTGGGCCATAACGTCTACGGCTTCGGGGCAGCCGCCGAGTTCTACTTCGGCAAGGAGCTCGACGAGCTGACGCTGGCCGAGTCGGCGCTGCTCGCCGGCATGCTGCAGCGGCCCAACGCCTACTATCCGCTCGAGGAGAACCAGGATCTAGCCTTCCGTCGCCGCGAGCTGGTGCTGGGCCGCATGCTGGCCGAGGCTTATATCACCGAGGAGGAGCGCGAACAAGCCCGAAACGAGCCGCTCGCTCTTGCCGAGCGCAGCGATCGCAGCGAGGAGCTGGGCGCCTATTTCACCGAGGAGATCCGCCGCACCCTGATCGGCGACTACGGCTCGGCGCTGTACAAGTCGGGGCTGCGGGTGTACACGACGCTGAACGCGCGCATCCAAGCGGCGGCGGAGCGGGCCCTCGATGCCGGGCTACGCACGGTCGACAAGACGCCGGGATGGCGCGGCGCGCCGCG
>JADFNY010000075.1 GCA_022563115.1 Acidobacteriota bacterium
CCCGAAGGGATCGACCTTCTCGGGCGCTCCGACGTGCCCGGCAAGCGGCTGGCGCTGGCCTGGCTGGCCCCCAACGCCAGCAGGCCGTGACCATGCGAATTGCCATGTTCATGCCGGCGCTCGGCCCCACGGCCCTTGGCTGGAAGGTGCACCAGGATTTCGCCGCCGCTGTCGAGCGCCTCGGGCACAGCTTCACGTTGCTCACCACGCCGTCGCCGGGTGACAAGGCCGACGACGACGTCCCGGAGGCGATTGCCACGGTGCTCGCTGAGCCGCCGACCAGCCACCTGTGGGGCAAGGTGGGTCGGCCCGTGTTTCGGACCGCCGGGCTGCTGCCGGCGGCCGGGGCTCTCGCCGGCTACCTGCGCACCCACGGCGACGAGATCGATCTTCTCCATTTCGAGGTCGCCTACCCGCACGGCGCGGCCGGCGCGATGGCAACAGCGCGCAGTGGCTGGCGCGGACCGGTGGCAGTAACTCCGATGGGAGAAGACATCCTCGTCGTCCGCGACCGCGCCTATGGGGTGCGTCGCTTTCCGGCTCCCTCGTGGCTTGTCAACTGGACGCTGCGACGCGCCGCCGTGTTGCGTTGCATCTCGCCGCTCGCCGAGCGCCAGATCGCCGAGCTATCGCCGCACAACCCGCGGCGCGTCATCCCGTTGAACATCTCCTACGAAGCGGCCGTCGCGACCCGCATGTCGGACGACGAGCGAAGCCGCTTCCGCGCCGCCGCCCGCGCCAAGCTCGACGACGAATTCGGCACCGCCGGGCGCCCGATCGTCCTGTCTTTCGGGCGGCTCCACCCGTTCAAGGGAATCGACTATCTGGTGGACGCCGCGGCAAGCATCGGCGACGCCACGGTTCTGATCATCGGCCCATCCTTGTCGTTGAAGGGGATCGGTGACGTCGCCACAGCGCTTCGCCGGAAGGCCGAAGCGGAGGGGGTCAGCGACAAGGTCAAGATCGTCGGGGGCGTTCATCCGTCGCGCGCTCTCGAGGTTCTTGCCGCCGCCGACGTCGTGGTGGTCCCCTCGCCGCTCGAGTCGCTCAACAAGGTGTGCATGGAGGCGGCGGCGATGGGAACGCCGTTCGTCGTCACCGAAACCACGGGGGTCTCGGCCTGGGTGCCGGACGACGGTGTCGGCATCGTCGTGCCGCCACGCAACCCCACGACGCTGGCCTGGGCCATCGAGGAGATCCTCAACGATCACTTCGACTTCGACGCCGGCGAGGCGACACGCTTCGCCGAAAGGTTCTTCCCGGACCGCATCGCGGCCGAGGTGATCGAGTTCTACGAGGAAGCCACCTCCGGTCGCTGACCGGACGCTGGCAGGCTCTGCTAGTGTTGCGCCCCACAAATGGTGGCACACGTGTAGCGAGCGCAACCGGGCGAGTCCGCGGAGCGGCGACGGAGGCGATGTTGGTACATCGTCGAGGAACCGCGACAAAGGAGTCGCCCCGTCCCGCCGCTACCCGAAAGGGCAGGTGGGCCACCATTTGTGGGGCGCAGCACTAGCCCGCGGGAACCAGCGGGAACAGGCGGTCGATCAGCTCGTCGCCCACTTTGACCGCGCCATCGCTGGTGACGTGGATCTCAACGTCCTGCAGCGTGCCACGGTCAAGCATCCGCTTGACGAGCTCTTCGGCGTAGTCGTCGGTGCTCAGCCGTTCCTCGGGCGAGGCGATGGCGATGGCGATCGGCGAAAACGTGACGGTCACGTCCAGCGTCACGACACCCTCAGCCGATTCCTTCTCCGCCTGAAAGACGAACTTCTGGCCGCGGAAAAGCGACTGGTCACGATCGGCCTGAATCTTGCTGATGCGAAACGATGAGCCATCGGGTGTGGTGTGGGTCGTGGGCGCGCTCATGCCTTCCTCGATCGATGTTTCCTGCCAACGAAAACCGAGCGGTCATTGTAGCAGCCGCCAACGGGCGCGCTGGAGATCGGTATCGGGTCAGCGACCGCCGGGTCACGCGACGCTCAGACCCTTCTCCTGCAGCAGCGCTAGCAGGCCGTCCTCATCGAGAATCGCCACCCCGAGCTCTTCGGCCTTGCGTGCCTTCGATCCCGCCTTTCCACCGACGACGACGTAGTCGGTTTGCTTGCTCACCGACGAGGTCACGCGGCCGCCGGCACTCTCCAGGATGGCGCCAATCTCATCACGACTCCAACGCTCGAGAGTCCCGGTGATCACGAATCGCTCGCCGTCGAGGAGCTTTTTGCGCTCCTCGACCCGCGGGGTAACGCCGGCCGCGAGCAGACCTTCGACGACGCGGCGGTTGGGGGATTCGGCGAAGAACTCGACGACGCTCTCGGCGCTGCCGGGGCCGATTTCGTGCACCGCCACGAGGCGCTCGACGTCCGCTTTCATGAGCGCACCGATGTCGCCGAACTCCTGCGCGAGAACTTCGGCGACGTGCTCGCCGACGTGGCGGATGCCGAGCCCATAGATGAATCGCCCCAGGGTGGTGTCCTTGCGCGCCTCGATCGCGTTGACCAGGTTTCCCGCCTTCTTCTCTCCGAAGCGCTCGAGTGGCACGAGCTTCTCGACGCTCAGCCCGTAGATGTCGACGATCGAATCCCCGATCAGACCTTCGTCCAGGAACTGCCGCACCGTCTTGCCGCCGAGCCCTTCGATGTCGAGGGCGTGGCGCGAAGCATAGTGCTCGACGGCGCCGAGCAACTGGGCCCCGCACGAGACGCCGCCGGTGCAGACGAAGTAGGCTCCGTCGCGCACAACGCGAGCATCGCAGACAGGGCAGCGCTCCGGCATTTCGAACGCCGCCGGACGCTTACTGTCGGGTCGATCGTCGACTCGTTCGACAACGTACGGGATCACATCGCCGGCTCGCGTGACCCGTACCTTGTCACCGGGGCGGATGTCTTTTTCGGTGACCTTGTCGTAGTTGTGCAGCGACGCCCGCGAGATGGTGACGCCGCCGACCTCGACGGGTGCGAGCTGAGCGACGGGCGTCAGGATCCCGGTGCGGCCGACCTGCAAAACGATGTCGTCGATGGTCGTGACCTCGAGCCGCGGCGCAAACTTGTAGGCCATCGCCCAGCGGGGGCTGCGCGAGCGGGCACCCAAGGCTCGTTGGTGGTCGAGCCTGTCGACTTTGATCACCACGCCGTCGATCTCGTAGGGGAGATCATCGCGCTCCGCCTCGAGGCGATGGTGATAGGCGATCGCCTCGTCGATGTCGCCGCAGTGCCGGCTCCGGGTGTCGACCTTGAAGCCCCACGCGCGCAGTAGGTCAAGCTCCTGCTCGTGGGTCTCGGGACGCCCCGTTGTGCCCCCACCAGCGGCGCCACCCGCGCCGATCTCGGTGCCGGCGCCCCAATCAACGGCGAGAACGTCGTAGAAAAAGGCGTCGAGCGGACGCTGCGCGGTGATCGACGAGTCGAGCTGGCGGATGGCACCGGCGGCGAGGTTGCGCGGGTTGGCGAAGGGTTCTTCACCGCGCTCGAGGCGCTCGCGGTTGAGCCGATGGAAGCCCTCCAGCGGCACGTAAACCTCGCCGCGCACGGCAAGCATCGGCGGCGGGTCGGCGGCGAGGCGCAGCGGGATGCTGGGGATCGTCCGCAGGTTGTCGGTAACTTGCTCGCCACGGATACCGTCGCCGCGGGTGGCACCGATATCGAGGACACCATCGCGGTAGACCGCCTCGATCGACAGCCCGTCGAACTTCAGCTCGGCAACGTATTCGACGGAATCGACCTCGAGACCCTTACGCACCCGCTCGTCGAATTCACGGACATCGGTCTCTTCGGCGCCGGAGTCGAGCGACTGCATCGGCGCCTGGTGCTCGATTTCCGGGAGCTCCGACTTGACCGCACCGCCCACTCGTCGGGTCGGGGAGTCAACCGATTGCAGGCCCGGGAAAGTCTCCTCGAGCGCCTGCAGGCGGCGGAACAGGGCGTCGTAGGTACCGTCGGCAAGGCGCGGGTCGTCGAGAACGTAGTAGCGATGATCGTGATAGCGGATCGCGGCGGCGAGATCAGCTGCCTCGCGGGCGTGGTGCCCGCCATCATGGTCATCAATCGGCGCGAACGATACGTCGCCGGGATCGATGAACGGATTGTCCTGGGGAGCCTTCATACCGGGCGTCATGTGTCCCTTCGTCGCTCCAAGATCTCGAGAACCTCCGCTTGGCTCACCTGTCCGAACACGTCGTACCACAAGCCGACCGCCTGGAAATAGGACGGCCGCAGCGGGCACACCACAACGTCGGCCACCTCTTCCAACTCGGCCAGCGTTTGCGGCGACCCGACGGGCACCGCAAGGATACGGCGTGCCGGCGCGGCGCGCTCCACGGCGAGCAGCGCCGCCCTCACGGTCGAGCCGGTAGCAACACCATCGTCGACAACGATCACGGTGCGTCCGGCGAGATCGATCCGCGGCCGGACGCGGCGGACATCGGCGAGCTTTTCCGCCAATTGGGCGCGCTCGGCTTCGATCATGCGGGCCAGCACCGCGGCCTCGACTTGCTTGGCGAGCTCGGCGTCGATCCACATCGCCTCTCCCTCGCCCACGGCGCCCACGGCGAGCTCCGGATTCCACGGTGCCCCGATCTTCTCGACGGCGATGACATCGAGCTCGGCGTCGAGCTCGCGAGCGACGACGTCGGCGACGACGATCCCGCCCCGCGGGATGCCGAGGACGACCGGCGAAGGGCCGATATCGACGTCGCCGGCGAGCTCCTCGGCAACGCAGGCACCGGCGTGCTTGCGATCACGAAACCGCTCCATCGGCTGACTAAAACACGCCGCTGCGCGGGGTCCAAACCGGGCCGACCCGGGCCGTGCGACGCGGTATCCTGCTGCCTTAGCTAGGTGCTGAAGAACCCCCGGGGCTGCTGCGCATGGTTTTTCTGGGCGCAAGCAAGCAGCGAGGAGAAACCGTGCACGACCTTCCCTATCCGGTCACCGACATCCACGTCCACATCCAGCCGTGGGAGCGGCTCCACCCCGGCGCCCAGACCGTCATGTCGCGCGGACGCCCGGACTACGAGAACCTGACGGCCATGATGCACGACCCGGCCGCTGTGCTCGCCCGTATGGACGCGGACGGCATCGACCGGATCGGCATGATCAACTACGTCGCGCCCCGCCTGATGGGCTTTGACGACGACGTCAATGATTGGATCGCCGAGGTCTCGAAGGCCGACCCACGCCGCCTGCTGGCCTTTGGTGGCCTCGACCCGCGCGACCTGGCCGTCATCAACGATCCGGCCGCTGCGGTCGACCGGCTCGTCGACCTCGGCATCCGCGCCTTGAAGATCCACCCGCCGCACCAGGAGCTGCGCGCCAACGCCTACCGGCACGGTGCCGCGGAGGAGCATCTGCCGGCGCTCGAAGGCATCTACGACCGCCTTCAGGAGGTGAGGATGCCGCTCATGATCCACACCGGCACCTCGGTGTTTCCCGGGGCGCGCTCGCGCTACGGCGATCCCATGGACTGCGACGACATCGGCATCGACTTCCCGGAGCTCACCATGATCCTCGCCCACTGCGGCCGGCCGATGTGGACCCAGGGCGCCATCTTCGTGATCCGGCGGTTCCCGAACGCGTACATCGACCTGTCGAGCATTCCACCGAAGCGACTGCTGCACTACATCCCGATGCTGCAGAAGCTCGCCGACAAGTGCCTATGGGGCACCGACTGGCCGGGCCCCGGCGTACCGACCATGGATCACAACGTCACGCAGTTCCTCGACCTCGACCTTTCGGACGAGGCCCGAAGGCTCATTCTTCACGACAACGCCGCCGCGCTGTTTCCCGACCGCTAGTGTGCTGTCCCCGATATGGCTTGACACTTGCCGAGGGAATTGCGGGCGAGGTCAAGGAAGGGAGAGGTTGGCGATGCTTTCGCATCGTCGACGAGCCCTGACGCAGAGATCGCCCGCAATTCCCTCGGCCCGCAGGATAGCGGTGAGACGGGGCGATTCCTTGGTCGCGGCTCCTCGACGATGTGCACACATCGCCGTCGTCGCTGCTCCGCGAACTCGCCCCGTCGCGCTCGCGCAGTAGCCACTCGTTGAGAAGTCTGGGCTAACCAGCAGAGGTCCGGCGCCGAGAATTCTGCTAAATTCTTCAGCGTCGCGCCGCCTCGTATCTGCCCACACGGTGCCCGCAACGGCACCCACCGGAGTTCTTCGACACCCTGCTAAGCCGACGCCACCAAGATGCAAAGCTCATTCGCCAGCGCTCGCCGCCACCAGATCGCCTTCGCGATTCTGCTTACCGTCTGCCTCGCCCAGGTGGGCTGGTGGATGCTCGATCAGTGGCTGTTCAGCGGCGAGGTTCGAGATCGGCTCGAAGAAGCGCATCGGCGCAGTCTCGACGCCGCCGAGGTAATGCTCGGGCAGGGTGTCGCGGCCGACAATGTCGTGGCGATGTTCCCGGCGCTCGCGGTGAGCGAGGACGGCGCCACGATCCGCATCGATCCCGCCGTCGTCGAGGCATTGGATGCCGAGCGCGACAGGCGCCGGAACCGCTACGCCTGGGAGGGTGGCTTCTTTCTCATCGTGCTGAGCGCCGCCATCGGCGTGCTCTGGCGCGCTGTTCGAACCGAAGTGCGGTTGCGCCGGCGCCAGCGAAACTTCGTCACCGCGGTGACCCACGAGCTCAAGAGCCCGTTGGCAAGCGTGCGCCTGTCCGCCGAGACGCTCCAATACCGCGAGGCTGATCCGAAGACCCGCGAACGTCTCATCGAGCGCCTACTCAAGAGCCTCGATCGCATGGACGAAACCGTTTCGAACATCCTCGATACGGCGCGAATCGACGAGGGCAAGCTCGCGCTGGCGCCCGAGGCGGTGGTCTTGGCGCCGTGCATCCACGAGACTGTCGATTCGCTGGAGGCGGCGGCACAAGGCGCCGGCGTCACCGTCGAGATCTCGGCAAACGACGAGCTGACGGTGTACGCCGACCGGCGGGCGCTCGCCGCGGTGCTGCGCAACCTGATCGCCAACGCCATCGATGCGGCGGCCGGAACGGAGAACGCCACGGTCACCGTGGCGGCGAACACATCAGGTTTGGAAACCGTCGTCGAGGTACGCGACAATGGCCGCGGCTTCGACTCGGCCGACGGGGAGAAGCTCTTCGAGAAGTTCTATCGGCCCGGCAACGAGATGCGACGCGAAGGACGCGGCACCGGCCTCGGTCTCTACATCGCCCGCTCCCTCGTGCTCCAGAGCGGCGGTCAGTTGAGCGCCCACAGCGACGGGCCGGGCCGCGGGGCAGTGTTTCGCGCCACTTGGTCCCGGGTAGCGCCCGGCGCCCGCACGCCCGAGGCAGGAACGTGAGCTCCGAAGCGAGAATCCTCATCGTCGAAGACGAACCGGAGCTCGCCGCCGGCATCGCCGAAAACCTCGCCGCCGAGGGCTATGTGCCCGAGGTCGCCCCCGACGGTCAGGCGGGTCTCGACGCGGCGCGGCGCCGGGAGCACGAGCTCGTGATTCTCGACGTCATGCTGCCGCGCAAGGACGGCTTCGCTGTTTGCCGGCAACTTCGCGCGGAAGGCAACGAAGTACCGGTCTTGTTCCTCACCGCCAAGAGCGACCCGCGGGACCGCATCCGCGGTTTCGAAGACGGCGCTGACGACTACATGTCGAAGCCTTTTCACCTCGCGGAGTTGCTGCTGCGGGTCGCCGCCATCTTGCGCCGTAACCGTTGGTACAAGCGCTCGACCCTCGATCGGCCGGTGATTCACTTCGGCGGAAACGAGGTGGACTTTCGCACCTATCGTGGACGCAGTGCCGACGGTACCGAGCACGAGCTGACCCACAAGGAGGCGCTGATCCTCCGACTTCTCGCCGAGAGAGAGGGAGAGGTCGTTTCGCGCGACGAGATCCTGGACGTCGTTTGGGGCTACGAGGCGTTTCCGTCGTCTCGAACGATCGACAACTTCATCCTGCGGCTGCGAAGGCGCTTCGAGCAGGATCCCCGCGCCCCCCGATACTTTCACACCGTTCACGGTGTCGGGTACCGCTTCACAAGCGACGACGACGATCGGTAGCGAGCGCGATGGCGTGTGAAGACAAGGCGCGCGCCGATTCGGGCGCGGAGACGTACTTTCTTAGCACGTCGAGCACCCGAAGCAAGCGCAACGCAGTGCTCGCGCGCCATCGCGCTCGCTCGTTACGCTACCCATTGAGAAGTCCTGGCTATGTCTTGATCAACCCCTTGTAGGTGCGCGGCTCGAGCACGTAGCCCGGAAACAGCGCATCGCGGTTGGCCGGCGAGAGGTGGGTATCGGCCACCTCGCCGAAGACATCGCGGAAATCGGTCGTAATCGCCAAGTCGCGACCCTCGTAGCGCTGTTCCCGGTCCAGGCCCGGCCACTCGCCGTACACCCGACCTCCGTTGACCTGCCCGCCGAGCACCATGCAGGCGTTGGCGTGGCCATGGTCGGTACCCTGGCTGCCGTTCTGCTCCACGGTGCGGCCGAACTCCGACATCGTCAACACGACAACGTCCTCCATCCGGTCGCCGAGATCGTGGGCGAAGGCCGCCAGCGCCTGGCCGAACTCCCTCAGCCGGTTGGCGAGGGCGCCCTGGGCGCCTCCCTGCTGCCGATGGGTGTCCCAGCCGTCGATATCGGCGAAGGCAATCTCCAGACCGACGTCGGCCTTGATGAGCTGCGCCACGTGCTGCAGCTGCCGGCCGAGGCCGACGGGGGGGTACTGCGCGCCGTTTGCCGGCTGGTAGCGGAGCGGGTCGGCGTTCTTGAGGAATGCAACCGCGTCGAGCGCTTCGGACCCGGTGGACAGCACGATGTCGTTTTCGTCGGTTCCGTACAGGGCTTCGAAACCGCTGACCAGAGCCTCGCGCCGGCGCTGGTTGCCGCCACTACGTTGCGCCGCCTGCCGCCTCTCCTCGGCGGCCTGGCGCTCGTCGGCCATATCGTTTGCCGCCATGTCGTTGGCGGCGTCCGTCTGCTGATCGACCGGCCGGCCGCGGCGCACCGGCGGACCCTCGCCGCCGAGAAACTGCTGCAAGTCGCCGACCGCGAGCGACGCCTGCGGTCCGCTGAAAGCGCGGGGTTCCTGCCGGGTGACGGCGAGACCACGCATCAACGCCTGCCGACCGCCGATCTCGCCTTCGGCGGTTTCGGCGAGCAAACGGTTCAACCAGCCATCCGCGGTGTTCTTGACGCCCGGCGTACCGGTTTCCATGTAGTCCTGGGCGTCGAAGTGCGAGCGTGTAGCGTCCGGCGACCCGACGGCATGAACGATCGCCAGGTGTCCGTCCTCGTACCACGGCTGCAACGGCGCCAGCGACGGGTGTAGGCCGAAAAACCCGTCCAGGTCGATGACCCGGTTGTCACCCCGCCCGGGTGCCTCGATCGCAATGTTCTGGCGGACCTTGTAGTACTCCCTGTCGCCGTGCGGAACGATCATGTTCAAACCGTCGACGGCACCCCTCTGGAAGACGCACACCAGCACCTTCTTGCCGCCCTGCGACGGTGCGGTGGCGCCAAGTGCTCGACCCACAAAACGCGGGGCAAGGCCGAAGGAGACCATCGCCAGGCCACCCGTGCGGACAAACACGCGGCGGGAGACGCCGGTCGATCTAACGTATTCGTCGCAGCAGTATCTTTTTTTCATAGGGCTCGATCCTCGTCACCTGCGTTGAAAATCCGGGGACCCCAGAATCAATGTCGCGATCTCGGCATTGCTGGGAGCGCTGTCCTGGCTCTCGCCCCAGCCAATGATCTTCTCGCCCGTGTCGGAGCCGATGCCGCCGGGGAGAATCTGCGCCAGCAGCGCCTCGGTACGCGCTTCCACCGTGCCGGTCGGGCCGCGCTCGACGGCGCCGCGACCACGGCGCTGACCCTGCTGCCCGCCATCGCGCCCACGGTTGCCCACACCTCGACGGCCGCCGCCGAGACCCGGTCGCCCGGAAAACGCCGACATCGCCAGCAACGAGCCAACGTCCATGCGCGCCAAGATGGCGTTGGCGCTGGTCCACTCCTCCGCCGTGTCCGGATACCCGGTTGGCGGCGAGGCACCGTACAGCGGCGCGCCAAGCCGGCCTAGCGTGCGGCCCAACTGACCGTTGGTGCCGACCGGCAACTCGAGTGACCGTACCGCGCTCGTGAGGAACTCCATCGGACTCTTGACCTTGGCGCGGTGGTACTCGGAGCCGAGGAACTCGTCGGAGAGCAGCACCGTTGCGGTCGTCGCCCGCAGGTTGCCCCGGGTACGCAAGAACGCCCCGGCGACCGTGTCGACGAGATCGCCAGGCGGGTCGTCGGCGATGAACTTGCGGCACAGCTTGGTGGCGATGAACGTTGCGGTCGACGGATGGGCAGCCAGCATGTCGAGTAGATCCTCGCCGTCCTCGAGGCCTCGGCCGGCGGCCAACGTCGTCCCCAGGACCGTCTTCTCCTCGGCATCGTGCCAATCCGGACGGAAGACGAAGCCCGGAGGGTCGAGATTGCGCCCCCCGAGCGTCAGCGTCCAGCCGGTGAGCGCTCGGGCTACCTCGCGTACGTCGTTCTGCGTGTATCCGCCGTCGACGCCGAGTGTATGGAGTTCCATCAGCTCGCGGGCGTAGTTCTCGTTCAACCCCGGCGGCCGGTTGCGTCGCTGTTGCTGGCGGCGTTGCCGCTGCATCTGCTGCATCTGGCGCGGGTTGACCATCCCGCCCCCGCCCCCGCCCCGCATGCGGCGAATGGCGTCTTCGACCGCGTCGTTGCGGGCCCGTGGTGCGCGCCCGGCCACGTCGCGGTCTTCCTCGGCCGCGCTTTGCCAGTTGTCGAGGTACACGAGCATCGCCGGGCTGTGGGCCACCGCCCCGAGCATGCGCCGGAAGCTCCCCATCACGTGCGGGCGGATCGCGTCACGCTCGTAGGGGGAGATCAGAAAGCGAACCTGGCCCTTGCTCGACAAGACGTTGAAGTGGTTGAACCAGAAGTCGACCAGCACTTCGTTGAGCTGCCTCTCGCTCTCGACGGCGCGGACCATACGCGCGGCGCCGAGCTCCTGGAGCGGAACGCGCGACTGCCGGGCGAGGCGCCGACGGGCTTCTTCGTCGAGCTCCTCATCCTGGCGCATGAGGCGCTCGACACGCTGGGGCGGAGGGTAGTCGCGGTACAGCTCGCCGATGTCCATCGTGAGCGTGGGAAGACGGTCGAGCTTGGAATCCACCTGGCCGTCGGCGATGCTCTCCGGCTCGAGCTGCCAGCGGACGTAGCCTTCAGCGCCGAGCTCTTCGGCCCGCTCCCAGTCGCTGCGCCGTGGGCCAAAGGCAACGCGGTTGAGGACGTGGGCGATCGTCGCGGCGTCGTTAGCTTGTCTCATCACATCCTCCTTATCAAAACTTATACACGAGGCGTGATGCGCGGTTGAAGACTTTTGCGGTAAAGATTTGTAAAACTGTCTTTTTCTCTGATACTGCACTACGCTTATCATTCTTCGACCATCGAGAAGACATTCTTGGGAACCGTGAATAACGATGATCTACACGGATTCTGGAAAATACGCCATCCGCGCCTTGACCCACATGGCGTCGCAGAGCAACCAGGATGTGCCGATGTCGGCCGCCGACGTCGCCGAGGCCGAGGACATCCCGCCCTACTACCTCGCCAAGGTCCTCCAGGACCTTGCCCGCGCCGATCTGCTCAACTCGGTGCGCGGCCGAGGCGGCGGTTTTCTGCTCAAGCGTCCCGCCAAGAACATCAAGGTCCTGGAGATCTTG
>JADFNY010000408.1 GCA_022563115.1 Acidobacteriota bacterium
ATGAGTACCATGGACGCGAGCTCGGTGCAGCCAGCGTACTCGCGATGGGCAAGGGTGTACGATTGGACCTTCGGGCGTCTCGTCCGGGGCGCCCGGCGCCGGGCGATCGAGCTCATGGAGTTGGAGCCCGGTGACCGTGCCATCGAGGTCGGTGTCGGGACGGGACTGTCGTTGCCGATGATGCCCGAGGGTTGCCGCCTCGTCGGCGTTGATTTTTCCCGGCCGATGCTGGAGCGTGCACTGACGCGGCTACGCGGCAACCCGACCTCCCGCCATGCGGTGCTCGTCGAAGCGGATGGTACCTGCCTGCCGTTCGCCGACGGCACGTTCGACGCCGCACTGGCACCGTTCGTCGTTTCGGCGGCACCGGATCCCGTCGCCTTGTTGCACGACATGTTGAGGGTCTGCCGGCCGGGTGCCCGGTTGGTCGTGGTCAACCACTTCACGACGCGTAACCCGCTCCTCGCCAGGCTGGAGCATGGCGCATCCGCCGTCACGTCGCGTTTGTTGGGGTTCCACAGCGATTTCCCGCTCGAGCCGCTTTTCGAGGAAGCGGGGATCGAGATCGACTACGTCGAGCGCACCATGATGCTCGGTGGCTGGCACGCGGTGACCTTCACACGGAAAGAGTCATGACACAGATCGATCTGAGCGGGCGGGTGGCGCTCGTCACCGGCGCTTCGCGTGGCATCGGCAGGTGCATCGCGCTAGCGATTGCGCAAGCTGGAGGACGCGTGGCGGTTCACTATCAGAGCCAGGAAGCCGCAGCTGCCGGCGTTGTCGCCGAGATCGAGGCAACCGGCGGCGACGCGTTCGCCCACGCCGCCGATGCTCAGGTTGCCGACGAGGTCGAAGAGCTCGTGGACGCCTGCGCCAGACGTTGGGGACAGCTCGACATCCTGGTGTGCAATGCCGGGATCTGGAAAGGCGCTCAGGTCGCCAAGATGACCGAAGGGCAGTGGGACGAGATGATCGACGTGAACCTCAAGGGGATGTACCTGGCAACCCATTACGCGGTGTCGTACCTGAAGGCCTCCTCTGCCGGAGCGATCGTGAACATCGCCTCGACCGCGGGTCAGCGCGGCGAAGCGGGGCACGCCCACTACGCGGCCTCGAAGGGGGGCATGATCGCGTGGACGAAGTCGCTGGCTCCGGAGCTCGCCCCCTTCGGGGTGCGGGTCAACTGCGTCGCGCCGGGCTGGGTGCACACCGACATGGCGGCCGCGGCGCTGGAGGCGGACGGCGAGACGATCAATGCCGGGATCCCGCTCGGTAGGGCAGGGGAGCCGGAAGAGATCGCCGCGGTGGTCTGTTTCATGGTCAGCGACCTGGCTTCGTACATGACCGGGGAGATCGTCAACGTCAACGGGGGCAGTGTCCTGTGCGGCTAACAGGCCCTGGTAGCGGCCTGACAGGCCGCCAGCTTCCCTGGGCGATCATTCCTACGGCGGGGCGCGGAGCGCGGCTGCGGCCGGCGACCGACGCCATCCCGAAGGTGCTGCTGCCGGTGGGTCTGCGGCCGATGATCGACTGGGCTATCGACGAGGCGCTGAACGCCGGTGTCGGTGCCATCGCGGTGATTGTGGCGCCCGACCAGCCACAAGTAACGGCGTACGTGGAGGCGCGCAGATCGGCGCCCGCGTGGCCGGGAGAGGTCGAGCTTCATTTCGTAGAGCAACCGCGCCCGGCGGGCCTCGGTGACGCGTTGATTCGCTGCCGTCCCTGGACCGGCGAGGATTCATTCGGCGTTGTCGTGCCCGACAACTGGTTCGATGCCCCGTGCGCGCCCGTCGGCCAGGTCGCCGAGGCGCACTTTCGCACCGGGATGAACGCGGTCGGATTGATCGAAGTGGGGCCGGAGAGCGCCTCGCTGCTGGGAAACGTCGGCGAGGTCGAGCTCGAGGCGATCGACGACCGCGACTTCCGCATCACCCGATTGGGAGACAAGTCGGCGGGCACCTTCACCATCGAGGGACCGGAACCGGTGTTGCGCGGTTGCGCCCGCTACGCCCTCGGACCGGCGTTCTACGACGCCCTGGAAGCGACGGGGCCCCCTCCGGAAGGGGAGTGGGACGACGTTCTGGCGTTCCAGCGGCTGGTGGCCGGCGACGGGCTCGTCGGGCACAAGCTCGAGGGTCGCCATTTTGACGTCGGCCAGGAGGGGGGGTATTTGGCGGCGATGAGCTACCTGTTCGAGCGTGACATCATCGGTAACGGCGCATGACGCCGACGACGACACCCTGCACACGAACGTCGTCCTTGTCGACCAGCAGCGGCTCCGCGGCGGGGTTCGTCGGCTGCAGACGGATCTTGTCGCCTTCGCGGTAGAGCTTCCTGAGGGCAACTTCCTCACCTGGTAGGAGCGCGATGATCGTCTCGCCGTCCTCGGGCGTTGTCCGGTCTTCGACGATGACGAGGTCGCCGTCGCGGATCTGTTCATCGATCATCGAGTTGCCCCGCACGCGCAACGCGTAGGTGGGCTTGCGGCCGACAAAATCCGGGGGCAGGTTGACGGTCTCGGCGGTCGGCAACGCTTCGATCGGGCGTCCTGCCGCCATCTGCCCGAGCAGCGGGACCTCGACGGTGCGCACCGGCTCCGGGTCGACGAGCTGGATGCCGCGTCCTTGGTGGGGCGCCTTGCGCAGATACCCTTTCTGCACCAGCAGTTGGATGTGCTTGTAGACGGTGGCGGGGGACGAAAGCCCGAAGTGAAAGCCGATCTCCTGCAGCGTCGGGGCATAGCCGTTCCCCTCGACGTGCTCGCGGACGTAGTCGAGGATCTCTTTCTGGCGCTTGGTCAGGTACATGTTCGGCGGCGGTGAAGATGAACCAATACGGTACAAACGTAGCACGAATTTCTGGGGCGCCGGGGTGTGATACGTTGACCGCATGATCTGGATGGGGATCGACATCGGCAACCGCCGCGTCGGCGTCGCTGTTTCGGACGCCGGCGGCATCATCGCGCATCCGCTCACGACACTCGACGCCGGCAAGGGAGGGGCGCTGCCCCTTGCCCAGTTGACCGAATTGGTCGCCGACAGGGAGGTCGGTGGCATCGTTGTCGGTTTGCCGCGGCGCCTGGATGGCA
>JADFNY010000409.1 GCA_022563115.1 Acidobacteriota bacterium
GCGCGCCTGGGTGGTCGGCAAGCGTTACGGCTACACCACCCAGGTGGAGTACATCCGCGAGCGCTGGGGATCCGACCGGCTGGGCCTGTTGCTGTTCGTCTCGATGGTGGCGCTGCTGATTCCGTACCTGTTGATCGGCGTGATGGGCGCCGGGATCACGCTCGCCGACATTTCGGGCGGCCAGGTGCCGACCTGGGTCGGGGGCCTGGTGGTCTCGCTGGTGGTGATGACCTACGTGACCTACGGCGGATTACGCGGTACGGCCTGGGCAAACACTTTCCAGACGCTGGTCTTCATGACCCTCGGCGCGGTGACGTTCGTCTACGTCACCAACGCCATCGGCGGCCTGGGAGCGGCGTTCGAGCGTATCGCCAGCGCCAGCCCCGACCTTCTGGTACGCGAAGGAAACTACAGCCCGGTGACCTACCTCACCTACTCGTTCATTCCCCTGTCGGCTGGCATGTTCCCGCACCTGTTCATGCACTGGCTGACCGCCAGCAAGCTGCGTAACTTTCGGACCACTGTGGTCGCCTACCCGGTCTGCATCGCGATCGTCTGGATTCCGAGCGTCTTGATCGGCGTCCTCGGCAACGTCGACTTTCCCGACCTGACGGTTGCCGAGTCCAACGCCGTGATGGTGCGGCTGATCAACGCCCATGCGCCGGATCTCCTCGCCGGACTCTTGGGCGCCGGCGTGTTCGCGGCGGTGATGTCGTCGCTCGATTCGCAAGCGCTGTCGCTCGGTACGATGTTCACCAAAGACATCCTGCTGCACTACGGCTACGACCAGAAGATGACCGATCGCCGGCAGGTACTCGTCGGCCGCGTCTTCGTCGCCGCCATTCTCGTGGTGACCTATGTGCTGTCGCTGGTTACCCGTACGACCATCTTCGCCATGGGCACGTGGTCGTTCACCGGGTTCGCGGGGCTTTTCCCGATCATCGTCGCGGCACTTTTCTGGCGGCGCAGCACGAAGGGGGGCGCCTTCGCCTCATGGTTCACGGTCGCGGCGCTGTGGACCTACTACTTCATCCAAGGCTGGGGGCAGCCCGACTACTCGGTCGGTGGCACCGGCGTCATGCCGGTCGCGGTGATCGTGACCGCCTCGGCGCTGGCGATGGTCGGTGGCTCGCTGCTGTCGGGCCCGCCGAGCGACGCCCTGGTCAGAAAGTTCTTCCCGTCGTGAGGATCGCGTACATCACCGCGGGGGCGGCCGGTATGTACTGCGGTAGCTGCCTGCACGACAACACGCTGGCGGCGGCGCTGATGGCGAAGGGCCACGAGGTGGCCTTGATGCCCACCTACACGCCGGCGCGTACCGACGAGGAGGACGTCAGCATCGACCGTGTTTTCTATGGCGCGCTCAATGTTTTTCTCGAGCAAAAGTCGGCCGTGTTCCGGCACATCCCCGAGCCGCTCCACTGGTTGCTCGATCGTCCGCAGCTGCTCAAGTGGATTTCGGGGCGCGGTGTTTCGATCGATGCGAGCGAGCTCGGCGACATGACGCTGTCGGTTGCCAAGGGCGAGGCCGGAAACCAACGGCGCGAGGTCGAGGAGCTGGTTGGCTGGCTGCGCGACGACTTCAAGCCCGACATCGTGCATATCACCAACTCGATGTTTCTCGGCCTCGCCGAGCCGCTCAAGCGCGAGGTCGGCGTCCCCGTTCTGTGCTCGCTGCAGGGCGAGGACATTTTTCTCGACCAGCTCTCCGAACCGTTCAAGAGTCAGGTTCGCGAACAGCTGCAGGCCCACGTCCGCGCCGTCGACGGCCTGGTGGCAACGTGCGATTACTACGCCGGCTTCATGGCCGAGTATCTCGACGTCGATGTCGGGCGCATCCACGTCGTGCCGCTGGGGATCAAGCTGGAGGGTCACCGGGGCGCACCGCCGACGCCCAGCGCGGCTGCGACCCGGAAGGCCACTGCCACGTCGAACGAAGGCCTTGGAAAAGCAGACAACCGACCTTCCGACGCCCCGTTCGCCGTCGGCTACCTGGCGCGAATCTGCCCTGAAAAGGGCCTCCACGAGTTGGTCGAGGCATTGGCGACACTCGCCGAGAGAGTCGGCAAGGAAAACCTGCGGCTGCGGGTTGCCGGCTACCTGGGCAAGCACGACGAGGCCTACTTCCAGGGCATCGAGAAGCGCGTCGCAGAGCTCGATCTGACCGAAGTATTCGACTACGTCGGCGAAGTGAGCCGCGCCGAGAAGATCGACTTCCTGCAGGGTATCGACGTGCTGTCGGTGCCGACGACGTATCGCGACCCCAAAGGCCTCTTCGTCCTCGAGGCGCTTGCCAACGGCATCCCGGTCGTGCAGCCGGCGCACGGCTCGTTTCCCGAGATGATCGCGGCGACCGGGGGCGGGCTGTTGTTCGAGCCCGGATCGATCGATTCGCTCACCGACAAGCTCGAGCAACTCATGCGCGAACCTCGCACCCGCCACCAGCTCGGCAGCCGCGGCGCCGCCGCGGTGCACGCCCATTTTTCCGACGCCGACATGGCCGAGGCAACCTTGGGCGTCTATCGTCAGTGGGTGCAGGAACCGGGGGACGATGCGGAAGTGTCCGCCGTCGCGGCAGAGGGCGAGGCAGGCTGATGGAAGGATTCAAATACCGGCGGCGCGTCGACTATTCCGACACCGACCTGGGCGGGATCGTCCACTTCTCGCGCTTCTTCGTGTACATGGAAACCGCCGAGCACGAGTTTCTCCGTGCCCGCGGCACCAGCGTCGATCGTACCGTCAACGGTGTCCGCATCAGCTGGCCGCGGGTTTCGGCGACCTGTGACTTCAAGTCGCCGGCGCGCTTCGGCGACGTCCTCGACGTCCGGGTGCGGGTCGTGCGCCGGGGTGTAAAGTCGATGACCTATGGCTTCGAGTTCTGGCGCGGGGATACGCTCCTGGCCGAGGGCCAGACGACCGCAGTGTGTTGCATCATGCACCCGAACCGCCGCCCCGAGCCGGTCGAGATCCCCGACTGGTTCGCCCGGGCGATAGAAAACGACACGTGAACACCGACCTCCAGCTCACCGACATCAGGCGCGCCTACGAGGGCGATGCGGGACGGGTCGAAGTGCTGCGCGGCA
>JADFNY010000410.1 GCA_022563115.1 Acidobacteriota bacterium
TGCGTGTTGACGATGTAAGCGAAGTACGCGTCGTTTACGGCGGCAAAGGGTCCGAAACGCTTTATCAGTACACGTCCGAGCCGATCCGGGTTCTGAAGGGTATCTATTCGCGCCCTCAGCTCCTCATGACAAATACCGACCTACGGGGTTACACCAGCAGCTTCGACCCCAAGGACATCCGGCGTGGCCAGCAGCGACTGCTCCTGCTGGGGCGATCGAGGGTCGGCTATGTAGGCATTCACCCCGGTTCGACCGCCCACTTGGCATTTCCAAGACTCAAGGGCCGAACCGACCCGGTCCTAAGTGCGGCCGAGGCGCTTTTGGCTCAGCAGGAACTGCACGACCGGCTTGAAATAGTGGTCCGCCTGTCGCGCCACTTGCACGAGGCCAAGGGCCGCGGCGCCGTCGTGTTGCTCTCGGGCGGCCTCGACTCGGCCACCGTCCTGGCCATCGCGCGCGCCGAAGGGCTCGACTGCTACGCGTTGACCGTGGACTACGGGCAACGCCATCACGCCGAGCTCGCCGCCGCTCGCCGCACCGCTCTCTACCTCGGCGCCACCGCACACTGCGTCATCGAGGTCGACTTGCGAACGTTCGGCGGCTCGGCGCTCACCGACGCAATCCCGGTGCCCCACCCGGCGTCGGCCGAGGAAATAGGCGCCAGCATCCCGGTGACGTACGTGCCGGCGCGCAACACGATCCTGCTGTCACTGGCCCTCGCCTGGGCCGAGGTCCTGGAGCTCAACGACATCTATATCGGCGCCAACGCACGCGATTACAGCGGCTATCCCGATTGTCGCCCCGAATACCTGGCGGCCTTCGAAAAGCTCGCCAATCTGGCCACCAAGGCCTCCATCGAGGGATCCAACGAGTTCCGCATCCACGCTCCGATCATCGACTTGACGAAGGGCGAAACGATCGGCAAGGGTATGGAAATGGGGGTCAACTTCGGCCTCACGCATTCGTGCTACGACCCCGCCACCGACGGGCGCGCCTGCGGCATCTGCGACGCCTGTATCCTGCGGCGCCAGGGGTTCCAGGAGGCCGGAATCGACGACCCGACCGAGTACGCGGGCGACGAATAACAGAGCCATATCGCCATGCCCACCAGCGCACCCCAGCATGTCGACGAGATCTCGCTGGCGATCAACGAGATCTTCGTGTCGATCCAGGGAGAATCAACCTGGGCCGGCTTACCCTGCGTGTTCCTGCGCACCACCGGCTGCCCCTTGCGATGCCGCTGGTGTGACACCGAATACGCATTTTACGAAGGCAACCGCTGGCACCTCGACGACCTTGTCGACGAGGCCTGCCGCCACCGCGTCGACCTGGTCGAAATCACCGGGGGTGAGCCGCTGGCGCAGCCCGGAACGCCGGCGCTGGCCGAGGCATTGCTGCGGCGCGGCAAGACCGTTCTCGTCGAGACCTCGGGCTCGTTCGACATCTCCGTCTTGCCCGACGGTGCCCACGCCATCATGGACCTGAAGTGCCCGTCTTCGGGTGAGCTCGAGCACAACGACCTCGGCAACCTCGATCGGCTGCGCCCCGGCGACGAGGTCAAGTTCGTTATCGGAAACCGTGAGGACTACGATTGGGCCGCGGAGATGGTGCGCGAGCACGATCTGACCGGCCGCTGCCCGGTGCTGTTCTCGCCGGTTTGGAACGAGGTGGAGTTCGAGCGGTTGGCGCAGTGGATTCTGGCCGACGGCCTGGCGGTCCGCATGCAGCTCCAGCTCCACAAGATCCTCTGGCCCGACGTCGAGCGCGGCGTCTAGCGCTAAACCCGGAATGTAGCCGATGAGCCCGACAGACCCGTCGCCGCACCTGGACCTGTTCACGAGCTTCACGTTCGAGGCTTCGCACCGACTGCCCCACGCCCCGGAGCACAGCAAATGCCGCCGTTTGCACGGTCATTCGTGGAAGGTCGAGGTGCACGTCGCCGGCACCGTCGACAACGAAACCGGCTGGGTGATGGATTACGACGACATCAAGACGGCGTGCGAGCCGGTCTACGACGCCCTCGACCACCGGCACCTGAACGACATCGACGGTCTCGAGAACCCCACCAGCGAGATGATCGCGGTGTGGATCTGGGAGCGGTTGGCCGCCGAGATCCCACCGCTGACGCGCGTCGTTGTGCACGAGACTTGCACCGCACGATGCGCTTATTCGGGACCGCGAGCATGAGCAACGACGAGAAGATCGACCTACGCGCCACCGAACCGACCACCGCCGGGGGTTACGGTGACGAACAGGCGGCGGCGGGGATCGACGCCGAGCTCCCGGCGCTCGATACCTTCCCGAATCACTTCGACGACTACACGATCACGATCGAGAACCCCGAGTACACCTCGATCTGCCCCAAGACCGGGCTCCCCGACCACGGCACCGTGACCATCCGCTACGCCCCCGACGCCCGCTGCCTCGAGCTCAAGGCGCTGAAGCTCTACTTCCTCGCCTATCGGAACCTCGGGATCTTCTACGAGAACGCCGTGAACCGGATCCTGCGCGACATCGTCGCCGCCTGCGACCCGCACTGGGCCGAGGTAGAAGGGGTTTTCACGCCCCGCGGCGGACTGAGCACCACCGTTTCGGCGCGTCACGAACGCTAGCCCCGGCCCGGAACAGGAGACGCCAAATAGCGGCGGGCGGTAGTCCAAGTCGGTTTCATTTTTTTGATTTCCCGCCACCCGCCCCCGACCTGTCGCTGCCTACGGCAGCTCCCGGCCCGCTTTTCGCACAGGTGCAAGATGGGGGGCGGTCCGCCTGGCCCCCTGAAGCGGACCAGCGCCGGCTCAGGCGGGCGCGACTAGTCCCGATAACGCCCGTCCCGAACAGCCGCCACGCTCAAACTACGCGCAAAGCGGGCAGCGAAGGCGCCGCAGGCGCCGAGAGGCCGGGGGCGGGTGGCGGGAATCAAGAAAAAACAGGAGGCACCAAGTTCCGGCGGTCGGTGGGCGAAGCTACCGCCCCAAAATTCTCTCCGCGATCGCCGGCAGCGCCGTCAGTATGGTCTCCCCCACCGCCTGGAAGCCGTCAGGCCCCAGTTTGTCCATCGTGTCGAACGGAGCGTGCCAGTTG
>JADFNY010000411.1 GCA_022563115.1 Acidobacteriota bacterium
CGTTTCGGTTTCGCCACGCCGCATGCGCGGGTAGTTTTCAACCTCGAGCCACTTCCCGGCGAGGACGCCGGTCCGGATCAGCCGGCCGAGACGATTACGTTGCTGATCGGCAACACGACCGAGATCGAACCCGACGAGCCGGACGCAACAGCCGAGAACGAATCGGGCGCAGGGGCTCAGGACGAGGCGGTGGATCCAGCGACCGAGGACGAGTCAGACGCGGCTCCCGAGGACGAGGAAGCTGAGGAGCCGGTACCCACCGCCGCTCGTTACGTCATCGTCGAGGGTGAGACGACCGTCTACGTCGTCGAAGAGGACGACTTCTCCGGCATCACCGTCGACCTGTTCGCCCTGCGCTCCAAGACGCTCGTCTCCTTCGCCCAATCCGACGTCTCGCGCATCGAGGTGTCCGGCGCCGGCGGGACCTACGAGCTCGCCAAGAACGAAGAGGGTGTCTGGAGCCCGACCGGCGCGACCGCGGGCACCGATCTGACCGAGGTCGTCGACAACATGCTCTGGAGCCTCAACTACCTGCGCATGCAAGGGATCGCCGCCGAGCCCGAAGGGGACGGTACGGTGAACCTGGCGCCGTTCGGCCTCGATGCGCCGGCGATGAGCCTGCGCACCTTTGTCGGCGACGAGATCGTTGCTGACCTGAGCATCGGCGACGAGGTTCCCGCCGACGAGCTCGAGGAAATTCCGGTGTTCGCCCCCACGACCCAGACCTACAGCTCCGTCGAGGGCACGACGGGCGTCTTTCGCATCGACGCCAAGCTGCGCGACGCTCTGCAGGCGATTTTCGACGAGCTCTCGTAGCACGGTGGCCGTACGGCCACCGTCTTAGTGTGCTGAGGAACCCCCGGGCGTGCCGTTGCGGGCAGCGTCGGGTTCGCGCCCCTGACGCGCCGGTACTTGACACCTTTCGGCACCATTGGCTAGCGTCCGGGCGGCGTGGCATTCAACAGGGTGCTGAAGAGCTCCCGGGGGGTACCGCGCATGGGTCTTGTGGGGCAGAGGCTTCAGCACCCGGTTACGGCAAGGAGGCGTGTACGTGTCGCCATCAGCACTAGGTGCTCCGCCGGAGCAGACACCTGACGACCAACCGGTCATCCCGGCGTCCACATCCCTCCCGGAGCTGACCGTCAAGGCGATCGTCCTCGGCGTGCTGCTCGCGGTCGTGCTCGCCGGCGTCATCTTCACGATCCCGGCGCTGGTGCTGATGGGCTGGTGGGAGACCTTCAACTACTGGCAGGTGACCGCCATCGCCGCGGTGGGCGGCATCGTCGGCGTGCTGTTCACCATTCCCCTGCGTCGCGCCCTCGTCGTCGAGGAGAAGCTCCTCTTCCCCGAGGGCGTCGCCACCGCCGAGGTCCTCAAGACCGGCGGCGCCTTTCGTGACGCCAGCGGCGAGATGCAGGAGCAGCACCCGGAGCTCGCCGGGATCGGCGGCAGCCAAGAGACCCAGCGGCGCAGCATCCGGGCGTTGGCGGTCGCCGGGCTCGTCGGCGGCGGCGTCATCGCCTGGATCGCCTCCCGCCGGCTCGGCGGTCGCGAGCCGGCGCAGACCGGATTGCTGTTCGCCTCCGGCCTGATCACCGGTGAAGCCCTCGTCGGCATCCTGCTGGCACTGCCGATCGTGCTGGCCCAGGTACAGTGGCTTTCGGGCATCTTCTCGGCCGAGATGTTCGAGATCTTCGCCACCCCACCGATGGGCGGCTGGCCCGGCCTGCTGGTGCTCGCCGGTGTCGCCTACTGGCTGCTGCGCCTCGCTAGCCAGGAGCCAACTGACCCCTGAGCAACGAAGCCCCCGGCTCCGGCACCGTCGTCACGACACCGCTCGGCTGGGCGGCGGCGCTGGCCGCCATCGGAATCGCCGGCTTGGCTCTCCGCATCATCGGCCTGCGCTGGGGCTTGCCCTACGCCCTGCACCCCGATGAGTCCGTCATCTTGGCGACCGTCGAAGGCATGAGCTGGTCGAACCTCAACCCGGGGTTCTTCAACTACCCCGGGTTTTTCATCTACCAGGTGTTTTTGCTCGGCCGGCTCGTCGCTGCCGCCGGTGGGGAGTACGCCGATCTCATCTACACGGCGCGCTTTCTGACCGCGATGTACGGCTGGGCGACGATCTGGTTCGTGTACCTGCTCGGCGTGAGCCTCGGCGGCCGACGGCTCGGCACGATCGCGGCCGGATTGTTCGCCGTGCTGGGCGCCGCGACGCTGCACGCCCATTACGCCGTCACCGATACGCCGGCCGCGGCGCTTGCCACGGCCACCGTATGGCTGTCGGTACGCTCGTGGCAGCGGGGCTCGTACGGCGGTATCGTCGCCGCGGCGGCGCTCGCCGGCCTGGCGGTCTCGACCAAGTACAGCGCCGCCCCGGTGTGTTTAGTCCCGTGGCTCGGCTTGATGGCGTTGGCCGCCCGCGACCGGACACCGATCGGCAAACGGCTCTCGGGGACGGTGGTGCTCGCGGCGCTGGCGCTCGCTGCCTTCTTCGTCACCAGCCCCTACACCCTGCTCGACGCCGAGGGCTTCGTCCGCGACATGGGGATCGAGAGCCGGCTGCAGGCCGAGGCGCGCCCCGGCCTGCACATCGATCCGCTCGAGAACCCGAGCCTGCTCGATCGCGGCCTGGTGATCAACGGCCTCGCCATGGCCGCCGACATGGGGGTGCCGGCGTTTCTTCTGGCGCTCCTGTGTCTGGGCCTGGTGTTGGCGCGGTTCGGCGGCGCGGATGCCTGGGAGGACGCCGTCGCCTGGGGCATGACGGGTGCCTGGGTGTTGCTTTACTACGCCTTCATGGCACCGTCGGCGATCGGCGGGCAGCGCTACCTGATCCCCGTCTACCCGGTGATGATGGTGCTCACCGCCGGCGGCATCGAGGCGCTCGCCGACCGGCTCACGGGCCGTTCCCGCACCACGGGCAATCGCCGCGACCGGGCCGGCATTGCCCTATCGTCGACCCGGTCGCCGACCACCGGGAAAACGGGAAACGCCGCCGTGTGGGCACTTGTCGTCGTGGCCGCCGCGCTGCCCGCTTGG
>JADFNY010000412.1 GCA_022563115.1 Acidobacteriota bacterium
CCTCACCGTAGGCGTGGTCAGCGACGTAATCGTACCACCGGCCGGCTCGATGCCGGCTACAGAGGGCTTGAGGGAGTCGACGGTGACAGTGGTAGTGTCTAACACCTTGTTGGAGGAATCCAGGTACTCCACGGTCAGGGTGTCGCCGTCCTGCACCCACACGCCGTCACTGTTGGTGCCCTGAGCGGCCGCGTCGGACGTCAGGAGTATGTCGCCCCTGTATATGTTCGTCGTCGGGCTCGACTTGGCGTACGTGTAATGGATGGTCACGGCCGTGCTGGTCGCCTGGGCCGCCGTGAAGGTGACCACTCCGGTCTCTATGTTGATGGAGGATATGGTGGAGGAGGCGAGGGCCGCCCCACCTACTATCGTTACCACCACGTCCACCTTGTCCACGTCGGCGTCGGTACGATTCTCGTACCGGGCGCTGAGCCACGCCGCAAGCGGTACGGTTCTTTTCTGCGGAAACCCGGGCAGCCGGTAACCCCGCGTGCGGAAATCCATCCCGGTCTGGTTGAGCTTCGGAACGACCGAGTGACAGGTCTGGCAGCCGGTGTCGAACTTCCGTGCAAAATACGGAATCGCAAAGCCAGGGGTTGCCATGGAAAGGACAAGCCCAACCAGGGCCAGCCCAACAAATACCACCGCTATTCGTCGTCTTCGCATCTGCGATTCATCTTTTGAATAGTGGAACTCATTGATTCTAGTCAACTAAAACACATGTTTGGCGACCGTGCAAGACAAGCTGTTCGGCAGGTCGGCGCCCCTACCGATCACGTCGAAGCGGTCAGGGGCCGAAAGCCCGAGTCCTTCGAAACCATCGCCCGGCGCTACATCGACAACCCGTCGTTGATCCGTCCCCGCCTGAAAAGGGCGGAAAGCTGGATGCGATGGCCGCCGTTCGGATGCGATTCGACAAACAGCGCTACGAAGATCTTCGATCTCTGATCGTTTGGTTGGGGCTCACCGAGGTCGCCGAAGCGGTCCGCCGGTCATCGGTCTGTGCCCGTGACACTCGGCGCGGAAGGAGACGAGCTTTCCCGAGGGCCCGCTCGAGAAACGCTGGTCGCGGGCGCGCTTCTTTCGGGTGGCGATCATGCCGCGGATCAGATTTCGTCTTTGCAATTCGGTCGTTTCGAAAAAGCCTCGCCTTCACGGCGGTCGCCGTGGCCACCATCGCCCTGGGCATCGGCGCCAACACCGCGACCATCCGCGTCGTCAACGGCGTGCTGCTGCGCCCACTGCCGTTCGAGGACGAAGGAAGTCTGGTGATGGTGCGCGGCCGCTGGCCGGCCGGGCGCCAGGCGGGCGAATACGCGGAGGAAGTTAGGGCGCGACGCAATCGTCGCTAGGCGACGTGCGCTCGCACACGTTGCTCGATCTGAGAACCGACGGTGCGTCGTGCAACGCGCAACTCAAAGTCCGCCTGAAGACCTGTCCAAACCTCCGGCGAGACGCCGAAGTACTTACCGAGCCGCAACGCGGTATCGGCCGTGATCGCACGCTTGCCGTTGACAATCGCGCTGATCCTACCTGGAGGAACCGAGAGCTCGCGCGCAAGCCGGTTGATGCTAACGCCCATCGGCTTCATGAACTCTTCCAGCAGAATCTCGCCGGGATGAATCGGCTCGAGATGTCTCGATGGTGTACTCATCTTTCCCTCAATGGTAGTCGACGATCTCGACGTCGAATGCATCGTTCTGTCTCCAACGGAAGCAAACACGCCATTGATCGTTTATCCGAATGCTGTGCTGCCCTTTGCACCGGCCCTTCAGAGCTTCGAGGCGGTTACCGGGGGGCACCCTGAGATCATTCAGTCGCCGCGCCTGATGCAGATAGAGCAGCTTCCGTCGAGCGATCCTCTCAATGGCACGGAACCGTCGAACGGCGACATCGTTGCACAACGCCTCGACATCCTTGCATTTGAAAGAACGAATCATTTACACGCGAGTCTATCACGTGATGCGTAATACGTGAAGCGAGATACCCGCGGACCGCCGAGGTTGCGGAGGAAACGACCGGAACCAATACCTTGACCACTAGCTGGTTGCACGGACCGAGTAGGCGGAAAGTCAAGCGGTCGCGCAGAATCTTGATGGTTGTGGTTGACAGATACGTGTATCTACACTATTATGGCTTTCGTGAACCAACCACGAGGAAACATGAGCGAGAACGAGAGCATGAAGACTGGCGACTGCGCCTGCTACAACACCCGCAAGGCGGCGCGGCTTCTGGCCCAGGCCTACGACCGGGCGCTCGAGCCTAGTGGTCTGAAAAACACACAGTTCAGTGCCCTCGCCGTCATCTACGGATCGGACGACGGCCTGACGATCACGGAGCTGGCGGCGAAGATGAGCGTCGAAAGGACCACGCTGACCCGCAACCTCAGCGTCCTGGTGCGCAACGGACTCGTGAGGATCGATGCCGGCGCCGATGCGCGTTCGAAGCTCGTGGCGATTACCGCTGCGGGCAGGAAGGCGCTGGATAAGGCCATCCCGCTTTGGGAGGGAATCCAGAGCTCGGTAACCGGCAGCCTCGGAGATTGGCCGAAGCTGCGGCGCGAGATCGAGACGTTGGCGAACGTCGCCCGAGAGGCGAGATGAGCTCTTTCTTTGGCATTGATAAGTGTAGATACACGCAACAGCAACCCAACAACCCACACAGGAGGTCGAGATGAGTAAGCAGAGGTTCCAGAACAAGGTCGTGCTGATCACGGGCGCCTCGAGCGGCATCGGGCAAGCGACGGCGATCGCCTTCGCCCGCGAGGGCGCGGTGGCTATTCTCGCAGCGCGGCGCGAGGATGCGCTCCGCCGTGTCGCCGAGGAAATCGAAGGCGCCGGCGGCAAGGCCTTTGTCGCCCCGGTCGACGTCTCCTCGCCCGGCCAGGTCCGCCGCATGGTCGCGGATGTCGTCGCCGAGTACGGCCGCATCGACATCCTGTTCAATAATGCGGGCACTTCGATGGTGGGGCGCATCGACGGCGAGGACTTCGTTGACAACACGCGGAGGATGTTCGAGGTTGACTACCGCGGCCC
>JADFNY010000413.1 GCA_022563115.1 Acidobacteriota bacterium
GAGCGATGCGGGTCGCCGTGTGCATGGGGACGTACAAGGCGATGAGATCGGCGCGCTCCACGGCGTCGCGGTCGAGCCGCTGGACCGACAGGTCGAGGCAAGTGACCTCGGCGGCGGCGTTTCTCAGGAAGGCCGCGGGTGAGCCCAGGCCGAACGGTTGCCGGCCCAACTCGTACGTTGAGATCAGCAGAACATTCATCGGCGTCATCCCGCCGGGACGGCGAACACGGTGATGAGCGCGAGCGTTGCGGCGACGAACGCTATCCCCTCGAGCCGCTCGCGCATCCGCAGGCCCTCGATCAGCAGGAACCCGCTGCCGAAGATCGACGCCAACGTTGTGGAGGTAGCGTCGAAGAGGGTTCGCCGGAAAGCGTTCATGGACCACAACGTTACTCGTGGAGTCGGGCCAGCGGAAGGCGCGAGTAGGCCTGTCCCTAGGTCCACCTGCCACACCTACCGCACGTTCGCCGCGGCTTGCTCATGCCAGAGTCGCCGCGCACTGCTTCCCGAGGAGCGGTACCCACCGATGAGCCTCAAGACCAAGACCGTGGAGTGGATGGTGCGCGCCGCGGTGCGCTTCCCGCGGAGGAGTTCGGTTTCTGTTCCGGGCGGGGGAGTGAACGCGCCGGAAGTGGCAGGAAGATCACACGCTTTCAAAAGCGCATCGCGATCGCCGGCTCGACGAGCCGACCACCGAATCCGAGCCCGTCTTTCAGAGCTTCTTGCTACCGCTGGCGTGGTTTCTCGAGGCCAATCCGGAGTTCGACGTGTCGCGGCCGGCGCCCATCGAATTCATCTTCGATCGTTCCCCATCCGGGGTCGTCATTCTGGATAGTGTCGGATTTAGGGGCTTCCCCGGCTTATGAATGAAGGAATCGGCGAGGTTCCTCGCCGGCTGCGGTAACCTGCCGCCATGCCGATGCTCGTGGTCTTCTTGGCCTCATTGCTGATGGTGGCCGCGTCAACGCCGCAGGACGCCGGTGGCGGTGACGACGACGGCGGCTACGGTGTGCGCCGCAGCTCCGCCGCGACCGAAGCGCTGTTGGGCGCCGGCCGCGATGCCTGGGAGCGGGCTCTGGAAGTCAGCTGGGGGCCGGAGATCTACGCCACGAGCTTTCGCGCGCTTTGGGGTGAGGAGGGTCTCTTCGTGCGCTTCGACGCCGTCGATCCTTCGCCGTGGCACACGCTGAGAGAGCGCGACGACCACTTGTGGAACGAGGAAGTCGTCGAGATCTTCATCGATCCTGACGGCGACGGCCGCAACTACGCGGAGGTCGAGATCAACCCGCACAACGTCGTTTGTGATCTGCTGATCTTCGAGGGCTCGCCGAATCTGCGATCGGACATCGACTGGGATCACGACGGGCTGCAAAGCAGCGTACAGCCGTTGCACGGTGCGGACGGGGAGACGGTTGGCTGGACCGCCGTCGCCTTGCTCCCGTGGAGCGGCTTCGCGACGCTTCCGGACATCGGTGGCGTACCGCTGCCGCCCCGTGCTGGTGACGTCTGGGGCTTCAACATCTTTCGGATCAAGCGCCCGTCAGGCCCGGCCGAGCCCGAGCTTGACGCCGTCTACGCTGCCTGGTCGCCGACCAGCGGCCCGAGTTTCCACGAACCCGCGGTATTCCGCGCGCTGGAGTTCATCGAATGAGACGAATCCCCGAAAAGCGAGCGTCCACACGGGTGGACGCCGGCCGGCCCACCCTGACCATGCTCCTTGTCTTCGCCGTTACGCTGGTTCTCGCGGGATGCGGTGGCCTCGGTCCTGCAAGCGAGGTCACGACGTGGGAAGAGCAGGTGATCATCCCGACTTACCCGCTGCGGCCCGACGATCCGAACCCGCAGTTCTTCGAGCTCACCGGCTCGATCAACTATCCGTACACGACGCAAGACGGCTTCACGACCGAGCTCGTCGAGCGCTCCTACCGCGTCGTTTATCTCGAGAACGAATACCTGCGGATCATGTGCCTGCCCGAGATCGGCGGCCGCATCCACTCGGTGTACGACAAGGTGCGCGGCGAGGAGATGTTCCACCTCAACCAGGTCATCAAGCCGGGACACATCGCCCTGCGCGGCGCCTGGGTGTCGGGCGGCATCGAATGGAATCGAGGGCCGCAGGGCCACACGGTGACCAGCTTTTCGCCGGTCGACGTGGTCGGCGTCCAGAACCCGGATGGCTCGGCAACGCTGGTCATCGGCTACACCGAGATGAATTTCCGCACCGGATGGACGGTTCGGCTGACGCTGCACCCTGGACGCACCTATCTCGACGAGCAGATCGAGATCTTCAACCCGACCGACGGGGTTCATCCCTACTACTTCTGGAACAACACCGCCTTCCCGCAGCGCGACGGCACCCGCTTCATTTACCCGATGACGTTGGGATCCGACCACAACGGGGTGAATTTCTTCTCGTGGCCGGTACATGAGGGCCGCGACCTGACCTGGCTGAAGAACTATCCGGCGCCGACCTCGGTGTTCGGCTACCAGGTGGCGTTCGATTTCTTCGGCGCCTACGACGTCGACCGCGACTACGGCATCGTGCAGGTAGCCGACCACAACGTGCTGCCGGGGAAGAAGGCCTGGACCTGGGGTCAGTCCGACGTCGGGATGGTGGCCCAGTCGTCGCTCACCGACGAAGACGGCCCGTACATCGAAGTGCAGAGCGGCCCGCTGCCGACCCAGGCCGACTTCGAGATGCTCACCCCGGGCGAGCGCGTCGCCTGGCAGGAGTTCTGGTATCCGGTCGGCGGCTTGATCGACGGCTTCGAGTACGCGACGCGCGACATGGCGGTGCAGCGTCGGGAGGCGGGATCGACGGGGAGTTGGAACGCCGCCGGCGGCGTCGGGGAGGAGCCGGACTCCGGCGTCGAGCTGCGCTTCGTGGCCACGGGGGTTTTCCCGAATGCCCGCGTCGAGGTCCGGCGGGGAAGCGAGCAGATCGTCTCGCGAACGGTCGACTTCGATCCGCGATACGTGCAGGTCATTCCGTTGCCGGTCGCCCCGGGTGACGCGGTGAGCGTCGAGGTC
>JADFNY010000076.1 GCA_022563115.1 Acidobacteriota bacterium
ACCCGGGACGGCTCGCGCAACGCCTCCACCAGTTCGGCGACCACCCCGGGGCGCCTCAGGTCGGCGTGAACCGGGCCCGAGCCGGTCAGCGTCCACAACACGATGTGCAGCCGGTTCGGAGCTTCCGCCGCGGTTTCGGAGCTGATCTCGGCAAACGCCCCGATGACGTCGTCCAGGGACTCGAAATCGCTGATCGAGGTTCGCGCCCGCTGCCAGCGGACGGTGTCGGTCCACACCGGTGACATAGTGACCGCACCGTTCGCCGAAACCTCGACGAGCGTGGCACCGCGCGGGCCCAACTCTTTCATGTGGAGCCCCTGCACGTTGCCCGGGTAGTGCACCACCGGACCTTCGGTCCGCAACGTCTCGCGCTTGTGTACGTGGCCGAGAGCCCAGTAGTCGAACCCTCGACCCTCGAGGTCGGCGAGCGAGCAGGGGGCGTACGCGTCATGCTCCGCCCGGTTGCCGACGTTGGCATGCAGGAGGGCGATGGAAAACGGGCCGTTGGGCTTGTTCGGGAACTTGGTGGCGAGGTTCTCGGTTACCGAGGGGGAGCCGTACGAAACGCCGTAGACGTGGACGAGAATCTCGTCATCGCGCGCCAGCGGGACGGCCTGAACCTCGGTGCCGAAAAAGTGCACCGATGCCGGGTACTCGATACTGGCCACACCGCTGCCGAGCGGATCGTGGTTGCCGGCGACGATCAGCGTCGGAATCCCGGCCGCGTCGAGTTGTCGGAGACGATCGCGCAGTTGGATTTGGGCGCGCAGGTTGTGGTCGGAGGCGTCGAACACGTCGCCTGCAATGATGACGGCGGTGACGCGGCGCTCGATGGCTGTCGCCACGATCCGGTCGAGCGCCGTGGACGGCGCCTCGCGCAGGCGTGCTGCGAGCTCCGCCGGAAGGTCGGCGAGACCCTGGAAAGGAGCCCCGAGGTGTAGGTCCGCACAATGAAGAAAAGAAAACGCCCGCATCAGGTCGTCATCTGCACAGAGGATTCCGCCGCGCGTGCATCCGTGGGAGAGCTACCAGGGTGCGACTAGCAGGTCGTGGTGGAACCAGACCCATCATACTTCCACCACCGCCTACTAGCAGGGTGCTGAAAAACTCCCGGTGATCGTAACCCTTCGGGCGCATGGGGATTGTGGGGCATATGCCGTGTCTCTCGTCAGCGACGATGCATCACGCATCGCCTTCCTCCTCGTTCCTTGCCTCTGCCCCACAAGACCCATGCGCGGTACCCCGGGAGTTTTCCAGCACCCTGCTAGGCTTCTTTGTTCTTCTGTTGGATCTGGGACGGCTTGGGGCCGTGGCGCTGGCGTGCCCGGGCCCGCTCTTTCGCACGCGGGCGCGACTTGCCGTGTGTCTGGCGCCAAATCTTGCCGCGCTGCGTTCGTCGATCACCTTTACCCACGGATATCTCCGAGTCGTTTGAACAAGATGTCGGGAACTTTCGCACGCCGCTCGCTCGCGGAGCAAGCCGACCCCATGCGGTCGACGCCCGGCATGGTATACAAGATCGGTCGGTTCGGCTGCGACGTGCTCGGGATCGTGGTCGCCACAAGCGACGGCGCCGGTCGTGCGAACGTCAACTCGTCGGCGCGAAAGGCGCAGGAATACGCCGCCGGGAGCATATCTTCAGCAGCGTGGCTCCGCGCCGGCGGCGGGCCGATTCTCAAGCAGAGAGCGGTTGAACAGGGGGGTACCGAAATGATCGGATTGATCGTCTTACTCGGCCTGGTCTTCGTGGTCGGGTTCTTCTTCATCGTCATCTACAACCGCCTGGTGAGGTTCCGGGTCCGCGCCGAGGACGGCTGGAGCGGGATCGATGTGCAGTTGAAGCGCCGCTACGACCTCATTCCCAACCTGGTCGAGACCGTCAAGGGCTACGCCAAGCACGAACGCGAGACCCTCGACGCGGTGATTACCGCCCGCCAGGCTGGCATCAACGCCAAGACGGTTCCGGAGCAGGCCCAGGCCGAGAATATGATCACCGGCGCGCTGCGCCAGTTGTTCGCCCTCTCCGAGGCGTATCCCGATCTCAAGGCGAACGACAACTTCGGTCGCCTTCAGGAAGAGCTCTCCTCGACCGAGAACAAGATCGCCTTTTCGCGCCAGCACTACAATGACACGGTCAGCCGCTACAACTCGACGCTCGAGACTTTTCCGTCGAACGTCGTCGGCGGCATGTTCGGGTTCCTACGCCGCGACTTCTTCGAGATGGAGGACGCCGCGCAGCGCGAGGCGCCTCAGGTCAGTTTCTGATCGGGTACCGGGACGTTCGCCCGCCGTGCTCAAGCGCCGCTTCGTAGGAAAAGTGCTCGACATCGAGGTCGAAATGGATCGCCAAGCCGTAGCCGTTGGTTTTCTCGGTACAGCGCACAACTTTGCCGCGCAGGATTCTGGGTTCCAAGACCGGCTGGGCCGGTCGCAACGCAACCACGGCGCGCCCGCCGATCGGCAGATTGACGTCCACGAAGGCGTAGATACCCGATGCGCTGACGTCGGCGGTCGTGCCGTAGGCGTGGATGAGGCTGAGATCACCATCGTATCCGTACACCTCGATACCGACTTGAAGGGAGCGGCGCGCAGCTCCGCGGCGCTCGTCGGGGTTGGTCGCGAGCGAAGACGGCGCGTTCTCGGTCGCCACCGCCGGCAACCGGCGGAAGAACGGACCTTCATCGATGTACGTCCCGCTCGACCAGGTGGTCTTCGGGTCTACGAACATGGGAACGTCGGCGAGTTGAGACTCTTGATGTTCTTCACAGCTGCCTCCGTCAAATGAACGGATAACGGGGGCCGCCGGATTTTTTCGAACGCCAAACCGGGTCGAACGATACAAGGCATTGTTTCTGAATAAGAAAGGTCAGTAAAGATCACTATTAGCTATCGTAAATTATTCAGGTCCTCACAGAAATGACCGCATCCGACGTCACCTATCACGACCTGATCGCCAAGAACCGGCGCAACAGCGCGCTCTTGGTCGTCGGCTTCGTGCTGTTCGTGGCAGTCCTGGTCGGGGTGATGGGATCCGCCCTCGCGGGGGGAGATCCGGTCGCGGCGCTGGTGTTCGGCGGTCTGGCGCTGGTCATCGCCATCGTCATGGCGTTTTTCAGCTACTACTCCGGCGACTCGATGATCCTGCGGATGAGCGGCGCCAAGCTCATCGAGCACGGAGACGATCCCGAGCTCTACAACGTCGTCGAAGAGATGGCGATTGCCGCCGGCGTTCCTGCTCCTCCGGTGTACCTGATCGAAGACACGGCGATGAACGCGTTCGCCACCGGCCGCGATCCGGAGCATGCCGCGGTAGCCATGACGCGCGGGCTGCGAGAGACGCTCACGCGCGACGAGCTGCAGGCGGTGATAGCGCACGAGATGTCACACGTCCGGCACTACGACATCCGTCTGGCGATGTTGCTGGCGACCCTGGTCGGGTTGGTGGTTCTGGTGACCGACTTCTTCATGCGCGGGGTGTTCTGGGGCGGCGCCGGCCGGCGCGGTCGCGGGCGGAGCGGCGGGGGCGGTGGGGCCGCGATGCTCCTACTAGCCATTGCGCTCTCCATCATCGCGCCGTTGTTCGCCAAGATCATCCAGATGGCGGCGTCACGCCAGCGCGAGTACCTGGCCGACGCCGGCGCCGTCGAGTTGACCCGTAACCCAGACGCCATGATCTCGGCTCTCCAGCGGTTGGGTGGCGACAAGGAGGTACTCGAGGTCGCCAATCGGGCCACCGCGCATATGTATATCGTCCAGCCGATCAAGAAGTGGGAAGCGCGGGCCAAGGGCATGTTCGCTACCCATCCTTCCATCGACGATCGCGTGCGCCGCATCGAACTCCTCGCCAAGTAGCCTGCGTGAGCCTGCGGCAAGATCGTCGCCGCAGACTTCGACCCGGAGGCCGGAGGCTCGCCGCTTGGCAGAGGAGTGCAATTGTGCCGGGCGATCCTCAATGGCACAAGAACAGCGACGCTAGGGCGGCAGCGCCGCTCTTTTTTGTTTTCCCGCCACCCTACCGCCCACCTCCTCTAGCGCATCAGAGCGTTGAACAGAAGCTTGTAGCCGCCGTGCGTCTGGGCGCGATGCTGCGCCCGGATGCCGAGCAGGACGATCTCGCCCTCGCCGACGCGCACGGTAACCACGGCGGCTCGTTTCGAGAGGTGCTTCTCGCCGACCAGCCAGCCGCTCTGCAGGATGTTGCGCTCCGCGTAGGTGACGACGCGATCGTAGTTGTAGGCATCGCGCGCCGTGATCTCGAAGGCCGGGCTGTCCCAAAAGAGCGCCAGGGCATCGGCCGGCATCCCCCAGGCCAGAGGGTTCGTGGGGTCGACATCGACGTGCAGCGTCGAGCCCGGGCAGAAGAACTCCATCGAGTCGAGCCCCGCTAGAGCGTTGCGTATCCCCAGGTCGAAAGCGCGGATAGCAAAGTCGGTGGCGCCACCCATGGCGACGACGGTGCCACCGTTTTCGACGAAGTCGCGGAGGGCCTGCACACCCTCGGTGCCGATACCGCTGCGGTAATCGGGCGGTATGTTGCTGCCGCGACCGTCGCCGCCGCGACCGCCACGGTCGTTGCCGCGTCCTCCACCGTCCGCCGCCGGAAGCCCGGTGATCGCGCCCCACGAATCGTGCGGGAACACGAGGACGTCGTAGTCGGCGCTCAGGTCGCCGGCTTGGATCTCGGTGTCCATCACCGAGGTGTACGGGAAGTCGAACTGCTCAAAGACCAACCGCGTCCAGCCCTCCTCCATATTGCCGCCGCCGTAGCGCTGGTACATGCCGATGCGGGGCGTGGGTACGTCGTTCAGGATTTCGGTCGAGGGCAGGTCGACGGCGATGAAATCGACCCCGGTCTGGCGCGCCACCTCGGCAACGACGGACGGCGTCGAGCCGACGATGAAGTCGCCGGGACGAAGATCGCCGCTGGCTTGCGTGACACGCTGCACGCTGCCTCCCTGTACGAGCACCAGGTTGACGGCGCGGAAGCTGTCATTGAGCCGACCGTCGAGCACGTGGTAGGTGCTTTCCTCCACCGTACCCGCCACCGGGATCGGCTCCTCGAGGACCCGCAGGTCACCGGTGATGGCGCCGTTCACCGGGTCGACCTGCACGCCCATGATCTCGGCCATGGTGTGGGTGGCAGTATCGTACGGCCGCAGAGGTGAGCCGTCGCGCGCCCGCGTCCAATCGTTGTCGGGGTAGAACGTCTGTCCCAATAGATTGCGGACCAAGCCCATCTTGGGTTGTGCCAGCGAGATGACGAACGAACCCTCGTCGTACAGGCGGTTGCCCGCCTCCAACTGCGACTCCGCGATCTGAATCTCCACGTCCGACAGCATCAACGTGTTGATCATCTTCACGGCGGTGAGCGGATCGTGCTGCGTCGACGGGATCACGTAGGCGTTGGTGGAGCCAGTCGCTCCACGCTCGGTCTGCCGCATCGACTTCAGGTACTGGTTGCGCAGTACTGTCTCGCGGTTACGCGCCGCCATGTCCTGCAGCGCCCAGGCGGCGATCTTCTGTTGCTCGACGATGTCGCGCAGGTGCCACCAGCCGCCCGGCCACGGGTTGGGCATGTTGGACTGAGCCTCGTACTCGGGAAGCTGCCGGGCGCCGCCGGACAGCTGGTCGGGATCCACGTACACCGGCGTCGCCAGGTTGGCGCTCGCCGACTCGGTCAACATCCCGGCGATGTTGTGGAACGGGGTGATCCAGTGCCAGCCGAAGTGACCCCAGCCCGGGTACTGCGCGGCGTTGAGGATTCCCGCCTTGCCGGCTTCTTCCAGCTTGTAGGCAATGTGGGCGCCGTACCAGGAGAGCTCGCGCCACATCAGCGGATCGGCGTAGGGGCGGATGGGATCGCTGTACGGTGGTGTGTACATGCGCGCACCGCCGCCACCCATCTGGTGATGGTCCACGTAGGCTTGCGGCTTCCACTCACGGTACAGAATTTTGCCGATGTATTTCGACTCGACCAGGTTCATGAAATCGCCGTCACGGTTGTTATCGTGGCCGGCATAGGTGTGGTATAGCCACGGCAGACCGGCGCCCTCGTACTCGGTACCGACCCATTGGTGGTACCAATCGGCGACCCACACCTGGCCGTCCGGATTGATGCACGGCAACAGCAGCAGCACGGTCTCGTCGAGGATGCGCAGGGCCTCCTCGTCGTTGCGGGCGACGAAGTCGTAAGCGATCTCGGGCCCCGTCTGGCAGCCGGCGACCTCGGTGGAATGAAGGCCGAGGGATTGGCTGACGACCGCCTTGCCCTCGCCGATCATGGCCTCGATCTCGGCCTCCGGTAGGCCGCGCGGATCGGACAGCGTACGGCTGATCTCGGCGATGCGATCGAGGTTGGCGAGGTTTTCCGGCGAGCTAATCGTGACCAGCAAGAACGGATATCCCTCGGTGCTCGGGCCCATGTTGGTGACCCGGATCCGGTCGCTCTCTTCCTCGAGAAGCTCGAAGTACTCGACGATGCGGTCCCAGCGGGCCAGGATGCGGTCGGCGCCGAGCTGGTGGCCGAAAAACTCGTCCGGCGCCGTAATCGCGTTTTGCGCCCCGGCGGCGGGGGTGAGAAAGGCGCCGAAAACGACCACGATGGTGAGCACAACGGTGGCGGAACGGGGCGCTGGGGCGCTATTTCGCATCGGCGTGACCTGCCTTCCTCGGAAGCTGGGGATCGAGCACCTGCTTGTTCGTACGACCGACAATACCAGGGTTTCTTCCGCCGCCACCGGAGGTTAGTCTACGGTCGGCATCAAGGCTCGGGTTATGGTTTCAGGTCGATGCCGAGGCGTACCGCAGACCCGTTTTGGAGTCCGGATGAGCTCGAACGAACAGCGCGAGCACGACCGTTATCCCGAGAAACTCGCGGTCGACGTGCACGTTTTCGTATTGCCGGCGGCGCAGAGCCTCGCCGGGTACGAGGCGCACGGCCGCACCATCGACATCGGCCGCGGCGGAGTGTTGATGCGGCTCGACAAGGAGGTCACCGAGGGCGTGAAGGTGCGGTTGCGCTTTTGGGAGCTGCCGGCCGGGGTAAGGCTTTGGCCGTTGATGGTTTCCGGAACGCTCGTCCGCCTCGAGCCCGGCGAAGGTCTGACGAGTGTCAACATGATCGGTGCCGGCAGCCTGCTCGCCATCGAGTTTACCGAACCGCTGAAGGAGCTGGAGGTTCCCCGCGAAGGATGAGAAGGGTCAGCGAACGACGACGGCTACCACCCGCGTCGGTCCGCCGGTTCCACCTTCGATCTTCATCGGCAGAGCGATGAGACCGAAGCCGGTTTCCGGCAAGCCGTTGACGTTGGTCAGGTTCTCGAGGTTGAAGACGTTCGCCGCCGCCAGCACTTGGTGCGCCTCGAACGTCGAACTGGTGCCTGGGTCGATGCTTGCGGTATCGATGCCGACACCGAAGATGCCGCGATCCAACAGCGCCCTGGCTGCTTCGGGAGAAACGCCGGGGAAGTGGAGGGTAGCGACGTCTTCGGGTGTTTCGGAGCCGTAGTAAGCGTTCCAATCGGGCCATCGCGACGCCCAGCCGCTACGGACGATGACGATGCTCTCCCCCGGTATTGCGCCGTTGCGCTGTTCCCACGCCTCGATATCTTCCGCCGCGAGCGTGGCATCGGCGTCGGTGTCCGCCTTGTCGGTGATATCGATGACGATGCCGCGGGCGAACAACCGCTCGAGTGGAATGTCGGGCGTCGTCCAGCCGTTTTCGGCGAAGTGAATCGGAGCGTCGAGATGGGTGCCTAGGTGTTCGGGCGAGCTGAATGCTGCCGACGCGTACCAGTAGCCGCCCTCGCTCGTGCCCCAGTCCAGTTGTTGGCGCTCGAAAGGTGATCCGGTCGGCCAATAGATGGAGTCGGGGCTCAGTGGGTAGGTCAGGTCGACGAGCTCGACCTGCCCCGACGCGAGCATCCTGTAGGCGATTTCTTCGATCTCGAGCGACACCGGCGCCTGGGGGTCCTCAGCGGCCGGGGCACAAGCGGCGACCGAGCTGACAAAAAAGATGATCAATGCGTGTGGGGCGGCAAGTAGACCGCGGCGGTGGCGATTCATCGGTGGTCCTCCCGGCGTTCGATGGCGATCTTTTGTTCGTGATGCAGCAGGGTGCGAAAAAACCCTGCTTGGACGAAACGAGGGTGCACTATGGCGACTTTCGTCGCCACCGTGACGTCCTCGACAGCGGTGGCTGCGAGGTTGTGGGCGCGATTCGCGTCCCCTACGGTGAGCTACCGGCCGACGTTTCGGTGGCAGAGCGTCGAGTCGGGCGAGCGATTGGGGACCCACAGAAAAAAGGCGACGAAAAACGATGATGCGATCCAAACTGGACAAGGGGCAAAGCCCCCGGCGCTCGGTCGCCCTGCTTGCGGTTGGCGTCGTGGCGTGCGCGACAACGGCGCTCGGTGCCTTTGTTCCGGCGCAGAGCCCAGCTCTTGTACGGGTGCTGATCAAAACGGAGCTAGGTGAGATCGAAGTCGAGCTCGATGCCGTGAGCGCGCCCGTGACCACCGCGAACTTCCTTCGCTATCTCGATGCGGGTCGCTACAACGGGGGTGGTTTCGACCGATCGGTCAGGTTGGATAACCAGGTTCGTGAGGACGTGCTGATAGAGGTCATTCAAGCTGGTCCCAACCCCGAGTTCAGGGGACAGGGGTTTCCCCCCATCGAGCTCGAGCGCACACGCGACACCGGGTTGAAGCACTTGGACGGCACGCTGTCGATGGCGCGCGGTGGGCCGGACACCGCAAGCTCCGGCTTCTTCATCTGCATCGAAGATCAACCAGCGCTCGACTTCGGCGGTGACCGTAACGCCGACGGCCAGGGATTCGCCGCCTTCGGCCGTGTGGTTCGCGGCATGGACGTGGTTCGAAGAATCCACCAGTCGCCGACAGGCGAGCGGGAGAACCTGTCCCCGTCGATCGCCATCGTCAGGATGTCGCGGATCGAGTAGCCGGTCTCGTGCCCGCGTTGGAGATCACACCACCGCGATGGTCTCAGCTGTCCTCGGTCTCGACGAGGCGGACCTCGTCGGGCGTGTTGGGGACCACGCAAAGAAACTCGAACGGCGCCTCGACGACCTCGTACCAGTGCGGCGCCCCGGCCGGAATGTACAAGGTGTCGTCAGCGACCACTTCGAACTCCTCGCCGGAGATGCCCACCCGAGCGCGGCCCCGCAGCACGTATTGCTCGTGCTCGACGGCGTTGGTGTGAGCCGGCATTCCGCTTCCCACCTCGTCCATCAGAATGCGGCGCATGACGAAGTTGGGGGCCCCGTCGTCGGCGCCGACGAGAATCTGGATGCGGGTGGCGCGGGCGCCGTTCAGCGTCTGGGCTTGGACCTCGGCGGATTTCTTCACGGTCCCGGTCGATGTGCCCGGCCGAGCGGCTGCGTCACTCATCAGCTTCTCCTTGCTTCGTTCGGGATATCTTCCCGTCGTTTTGGTCGCGGGGCGAATCCACCAGCGCGGCCGCCTGCTCCGACGATCCCGACGGTCCCGCGGCTCTTGCCGGCGGCGTCGGCATGGCGCGGATATACAGGTCGCGCTTGGCGTAGGGAATCTCGACGCCGGCGCGGTCGAACTCCTGCTTGACTTGGTCTGTGATCAAGTCGCCGATCACACGTCTTTGGCGCGCGTCGCCGATCCACACGCGCAACTGCAGATCGATCGCGGACTCGGCGAAGTTGCGGATGATGACCTGCGGCTCCGGCGAGCTCACCACGCCGTCGACCTGCAGGGCCACGGCGCGCACGATTTCTTTGGCCTTCTGCGTGTCGGCGTCGTAGGCAATCGAGATCGGAATCCGCAGCCGGATGTTGTCTCCCGACGCGGTGTAGTTGACGATGTCCCGCCGCATGATCTCGTTGTTGGGAATCACGAATATCAGGTTGTCGGGGTTGCGGATCTTCGTCGCCCGCAGGCCGATCTCGATGACGTCGCCCCAGGTTCCGGTGCCTGTCGGTGTCGTCCACAGCTCGATGCGATCGCCAACCTGGAACGGGCGGTCGACGATCAGCAGCACGCCGGCGATCAGGTTCGACAGCGTGTCTTTGGCGGCGAAGCCGAGGGCTACGCCGAGAACGCTGGCGCCGGCGACGAACGGCATGATGTTGATGTCCAGGGTGGAGAGCGCGATGATGACGCCGCCCCCGACGATGACGACCCGGGTGGCTTTGTTGAGAAGCGGCAAAGCGGTGTCGTCCCACGTGTTCTCGGTCTTCGAGACGAACCCCTCCTCCAGCACCGTGAGGAGATTGGATACGAGGCCGGCGAGCGGTAGCGACAACGCTACGACCCACGCCGCGACCGCAAAACGTGCCAGCCCGGGCAGTTCCCAGATGTGAGCCGTGCGCCAGAGGGCCCACGCGACGACGGAAATCGATCCGAGGCGGTGGGCGGCGTCGACGAAGTGATCGTCGACCTTGGTGGCGGTCTTGGAGGAGAAGGAGCGCTCGACGCGCTTGAGGATCCATCGCAGCACGACGAAGACGATGACGCCGAGGATGAGCTGGCCGATGGTCTGAAGCAGGCGCGGGAGGGCGTAATCTCGCGCCTGCATCAACCACCGTTCGACCTCGGCGCGCGTGATCTGAACACTGAGCCAGTCCATAGCGTGGAACACTAGCAGGCTGTGGTGGAAGTGTGATGGGTCTGGCAAGTGGGACTTACGGGCGAAGGCAAGGAGAGGCGACGAGGAGATGTGGCGCCATCGCGGAGGAGTCGCGACGACGCCATTCGCCCATAACTCCCACTTGCCCGGAGGGTTACGCCGCCAAGGGCGCATCTGCGGCGTTGCCGCTCCTCGACGATTTGTTCAATATCGCCTCCGTCACGCCGCCTTGCATCTGCGCCCTTGGCGGCGTAACCAGACCCATCACACTTCCACCACGGCCTGCTAGCAGGCCGTGGTCGGCGGTTCGCAACATTCGCCGACTGGTAATCGGGGGAACAATTTTCAGCGGCGCAGAAAGCAGCGAAACGATGGTCAAGCGGTCGGAGCTCAACAAGGCAGTGGGGCACCTGAAGCGCCGCGATTCGACGATCGCGCGGTTGATCGAGATCGAGGGCAAGTGTCGCTTCGACGAGGCGCAGCACGACGCTTCGTTCGCGGCGCTGACGCGCTCGATCGTCTTCCAACAGCTGTCCAGCAAGGCGGCGACAACGATCTACAAGCGCTTTGTCGCCACCCTCGGGCGGCGGCAGCCGAACCCGCGCTCGATCCTCGACGCCGACCCCGAGGCGCTGCGCGCCGCCGGCCTCTCACGGCAAAAGGCCGCCTACATCATCGACCTCGCCGCAAAGATGGACAGCGGGGCGTTGTCGCTACGCCGCTTGAGGTTTCTAGACGACGAGGCGGTGATCGACAAGCTCACCCAGGTCAAAGGGGTCGGCCGCTGGACGGCACAGATGTTCCTGATGTTCCACCTCGGACGCCTCGACGTGCTGCCGGTCGGGGATC
>JADFNY010000414.1 GCA_022563115.1 Acidobacteriota bacterium
CGCCCGGGCCTTGCTCGAGGCGCGCGTAGCGGGCGAGCAAGTACTAGAAGAACGCCGGTGTCAGCTCGTGGTTGAGGGTGTCGGTGACGAAGCGAATGAAGTAACGCCAGTATTCCGGGTCGCGCAATAGTTGGAGGAAGAGGATGCGCCGGATGTCGCCTCGGTGGCGGGCGTCGTGGCGATCGTCGGTGACGATGCCGTAGGCCTGGAGCTCGTCGCGCGTCCCCTGCAGCGTCACGAGCTCGAAAAACGGCTGCTGCCAGGGTTCCAGTGCGACGATGCCGCGCAGGTCGAAGCTCTGGTCCATATCCCAGTGCATCCAGAACCACTTCGAGTCGGCGTGGTCGGCCTCGAGCATGGAGGCGCCCTGCGCCCAGTCGGTGGTGAAGCAGAACATCACGGTGAACAGGTGACGGGTCAGGTTGGCGACATCGACGTGCTCGGAGGCCTGTTCCATCGTCACCGGCTCGTTCTCAGCGAGCCATGCAAACAGCTCGGCGTGCGCTTCGCGGCTGCGGCGCGTCGTCTCGCTCTTGTAGACATACATGAAGAAATCGGTGTCGCCGAAGTAGGTTCGCCCCCAGCCGTCGGGCATGAGGCGCTCGGTGAGCACGTAGATGCCACGCGGCTGGCCGTTCAAGTAGACGCGCGCCGGTCGGAACACAACCGTGGGAAGGCCGAGCCTGCGGGCAATCTCGAAGACGAAGATGTTCGGGTAGTGGCCCTCGTAGCGAACGACGTGAACGACCACGACACTGGCCGGGGCGGCTTCGGGCCCGAGCATGCGACCGCCGGCGAGACGCGTGGCGCGGTACAGCGGCCGGAAGTGGAGCCGAAAGCTGGGATTTCGTAACAAACGGCTCGTATCGCCGTGGATCCGGAGTCCGACCCGGCTGCCGACGACGAGCTCGCCCTCTTCCCATAGAGAAACCGAAGCCAGGCGCTCCCACTCCGAGCCGGTCTTCAGTATGTTGGTCAGGATTCCGGTCTCGGGGTCGTTCAGATAGTCGTCGTCGGCGGCGATCGAGAGAACCGGGAGTGGCCCGCCGAGCGCCTCCGGCGACATCACCAGGGTGCTCGGCAGCGCTTCGGGTACGCCGCCGAAGATATCCATGGCCCCGAAGCGCTCCAGTGCCCGGGCGACGGCGCGCCCGATGTTGCCGTCGTTGGGCATCCCGGCCGGTCCGGCCTGGCCGCGCAGCGTGTCGCGGGCGTCGTCGAAGTAGGAAAGCCGATCCACGAGAACACCGGCGGCGAAAAAGGCGGTCAGGGCGCCGGCAATGACAACGGCCGGCGTAAAAGGCGCCCGCCCGCCCTCAGACATCTCCCGCTTCGTGAAAGAAGATACTCAGGCGGGCGCTGGCCGCCAGGTTCTTGATCCGTGCGTACAGATCGGGCACGCGGTCTTGCGGAAGCCTGCGGAACCGATAGGAGATGCTCACCTCGCTGTCGCCTTCGCTGACGCTATCGACTGAGCCGTGCGGCAGCTCCTCACGGACGAGCGCCAGGAGCTCTTCGAGTTGGCTCGCCTGCGCCGCCGGCAGCGTGACCATCAGCATGCCGTCGTTCAGAGCCGCCGAGATCATCGGCAAGCGGGCGCGAAGCAACAGCAGGGCGACCACCGCCACCGCCAGGGTGATGCCCAGAAATGTGAGGTTGAACGTCGCCGCCGCCAACGAGGTGGCGATCACCAGGAGGATGAAGCCGATTTCCTCGGGCTCTTTGATCGGGGTTCGGAAGCGAACGATCGATAGCGCCCCGAGCAATCCGAGCGACAGCGGTAACGAGAATTGCACGCTGATGAAGATCGCGGTGATCGAGATACCCATCAGAGGGAAGGCGCGGTGTACCTGACTACCGGTGGCGCGCGCTCTATAGAAGACTTGGTACAGGTAGGCGATAAAGAGAGAGCTCGCGAGCGAGGCCAGCAAGACCGCCGCCAGTATCCCGATTCCCAGCGATGCGACTTCGGAGGAACCGAGCCGCCCAAGCGCTTCCAATAGCTGTTGCATCAATCCGCCTGTTCTTGGCCGTTCAATCGATTCCGGGGTGAGGGCTCACCATGAGTTGCCGGTGAGCTTCCGAAAGCAACGCTCGTACTTGGAGAAGGATTCGCGCCGGCAACCGAGATGACGCAGGGGGACCATCCATCGGGACAGCTCGCGGCTCTCTCCCTTGACCTCGATGACCGCGTGGGTGAGCAGAGCCGGCCTGCACGTGGCGAGTAACGCCGGGTTGGCCGTCGTGCCACGGATACTGCTGTCGATCGAGATACGCGCACCGTTGGTGGGATCGGTGAATCGGCGCCGTCGGAACGCGATGCGCAAGAACGGCTGCAGATCCGCTGCTACCCAGTGTCCGGCCTGGCGCAACGGTGTGAGCAGGCCGCGAAGGGCCGAAATCGAGGCGTTACCGGCAATCTCGGCGGCCGTGACTTCGAGGGGCACGCGGATCTTGAAGCGTCGTGCGCCGACTCTCTCCTTGATTTCGACGAACGCCGGATCCTGCGCTATACCGGTGGCCGGATCGGCATACCAGCGCACCCGCACCTTGCGCTTAATGAAGTCGCTGTTGATCTTGGCGCGCAGCAGCACCATCGAGCGGTTGTCGAAATAGATACTGGTCACCAACCCGTCGGGATAGATAGGGTCCGGCACGCAGCGGGCCCGCAGCCATTCCAGCAGGGGCTCGGCACGAATCGCCGCGACGACGAACTTGAGCTCGTGCTCGGGCGGCGCGTGTTGGCGAGGCAGGGCAGCGGGTTGCAACGAAGCCTACTCCGGTTTGGGGGATCCCAACGGCCGTATTCTAGCCGAAAGGGGCGCCAGGCGCGGTTTCGGGTGCACAAGGATCGGGCGAACCCCGAAGCAATTCGAGGTTCGCCCGACAATCCTGTCGACCTCGATTGAGGTCAGTCGGCACGCTGCAGCGTGCCGGCCGGCGAGCTAGCCGATCATGAAGTCGTGCGCGCGTACGGTCTTGCGACCGTTGGCGG
>JADFNY010000415.1 GCA_022563115.1 Acidobacteriota bacterium
CATCACGCAGATATCCGCCTGGCGCCATCGGTCGCCGAAGCCATCGAGAGCGCGAAGGAAAGCGCCCAGCCCGGCGACATCATCCTGATCGCCGGATCGATTTTCCTGGCCGGGGAAGCACGAGAAATGCTCACGGGCCGCTAGCGGCGCCCTTTCACCAGATTCGCCAATAGGCCTCGGCATGTGTAACGGTGAACTTACAGACAGCTAGAATAGTCCTTTCACAACCAGTTCCGACTCGGGGGGTGAAGTCGTGCCGTCCCGGCGGCCAAGCAACGCCAGGCGGTTCAAGGTTCACGAACAACGGTTCGCGAAAAACGCAGTGCTCAGCTATCTACGCTCGGTTCTCTGGATGTGCCCGCTGATCGGTCTGGCGACGGCCGTCATGGGCACGATTTCATTGTTCTCGTCGCTGTTCGACCGCACCGGACAGTCCCAGCACAAAGTCGCCGTCGCCTGGGCTCGCATGTTGCAGCGGATCTGCATGATCCGCGTCGATGTGCTGGGGGCGGAAAAGCTGGACCCGGAGCAGCACTACGTTTTCGTATCGAACCATTTCAGCCTCGTCGACACGCCGGTGATGTTCGGCTCGATGCCGCGGCCGTTTCGGATCCTGGCCCGTCACGGGCTGTGGAAGGTTCCGTTTCTGGGCTGGCACCTCAATCGCGCCGGGCACATACCGGTGCAGCGGGAAAGCCCCCGGGAGGCCGTGAAAGGCATCGCCCAGGCAGCGGACAAGATTGCCGCCGGCTTCTCGATTCTGATCTTCCCCGAGGGCGGACGCACCCGGCAGCCGACCATGCGCCGCTTCAAACCCGGCGCGGCGCACATCGCCATTCGGGCGCAATGTCCCATCGTGCCGATGGCGCTGGTCGGCACGCGAAAGATTCTCGCGCCCAACTCGGCCCATCTGCATCCCGGCCGCGTGGAACTCCGCGTCGGCCAGCCGGTCGGTACCGCCGGCCTCACCAGCCGCGACGCGGCGAAGCTGATCCGCGACGTGCAACAGATCATCGGCGACCTTTCGGAACCGGAGGTGGCGGGCGCGTAGTCTGGGCCAGCTAGGCCAGGACCGTGAAGGTGGCTTCTTCGCGCTGGATGGGGCGGTAGAGGGTGTCGCGCTCGACCGGATCGCGCCCGGCCTCGCGGATCAGCCGCAGCAACTCTTCGCGGCGCAACCCTTGCGAGGTGGTCGCGCCGGCATCGTGGTAGATCTTCTCTTCGACCACCGTTCCATCAAGGTCGTCGGCGCCGAAGCGTTGGGCAATCTGGGCGACCTTGGGCGTCATCATCACCCAGTAGGCCTTGATGTGCGGGAAGTTGTCGAGCAGCAAGCGGGAGGCGGCGATCGTCCTCAGACCGTCGACAGCCGAAGCTTGGCGCGCCACCAGGTTCGTGTAGCCGAGCTGAAACTCGAGCGGAATGAACGAGATAAAACCGCCGGTGTCGTCCTGCAGGTCGCGCAGCAGCATCAAATGGTCGACGCGCTCCTCGTGGGTCTCGATGTGACCGTACAGCAGCGTCGCGTTGGTGCGGATGCCCTTGGCGTGCGCTGCCCGGTGAATCTCGAGCCACTTCTCCGCTCCCATCTTCTCGCGGTACAGGGCGTCGTGGATGCGGTCGGAAAATACCTCCGCCCCGCCGCCCGGCATCGTATCGAGGCCGGCGGCGACCAAGCGGTCGAGCACCTCGTCGACCGAGATCTTGGCGATCTTGGAGAAAAACTCGATCTCGACCGCGGTGAACGCCTTGATCTGCGCTGCCGGGTTGGCGCGACGAATAGCACGAAGCATTTCCTCGTAGTACTCGAACGGCCACGTCGGGTGCAGCCCACCGACCAGATGCACCTCGTGGATCGGCTCGCGGACCTTCTCCAGGATTTCGTCCATCGTCATCTCGTAGGCGTCGTCGTCGCCGGCTTTGGCGGCGAAGTCGCAGAACTTGCACGAGATGACGCAAACGTTGGTCGGGTTGATCTGGCGATTCAGCACAAAGAAGGCGTAGGGTCCCGATCGCGCCTCCTTGACCGCGTTGGCGAGGCGACCGACGCCGATCAGGTCCGGCGAGGCGAGCACCGCGAGTCCGTCGTCACGATCGAGACGCTCACCGGCCTCTAACTTGGCGGCGATGCGCTCGAGCGCCGGATCGTTCAGAGGGCGCAGCACGCTCATATTGATGCTTCCAGGGCTGCCCATATCGCTAGTCTATCCCGTATTCGGCCCATCGTCTGTCGACCTTCTCGACGATGTCAGGGTCCATCTCCAGCGGTTCGGGGTAGCCGGGCTTGAAGGTCGCGTCGATGCCCATCACGCCGTGGCACGTCGTCCACGCGCCGCGGCGCTGAACCTCGGTGAAGACGATGTCCCGGGCGCAGTCGAAGCGCGTGAAGATGCCCCAGAGCAACAGGTCACGGTTCTCGAGCGGTACGTCGGGGCTCACCGCGGCGACCATCTTGACCGGGCCGAGGGGAGCCTGAACGAGGCGTTCGACAACCTCGCGGCCGGCGGCTTCGACTTGAACGACGAGGAGGGAGTCCTGGAGGACGATGTGGGCGAGGATGCGGGAGTCGATGTCACGAGGGCTTTCTTGAACCCCGCCGGTCTGTTGAGCCCCGCCGCCCGCCCCCATGGCTTCACCGCCGGGGTGCTCGTTGGCAGGGTGGACGGTGGGGGTCAAGAAACCGGCGGCAGATGCCGGCGCGCCCGGCACGACCAGGCCGGAGAAGTCGCCTTTGATCTTCGGGATGCTTCCGCCGGCCGCCTCGGCGACGGCGTCGGCGTCGCCGCCGGGTGTGCCGTGCAGCGTCCGTTTCGCACCTGAGGTCGCGTCGAGCACCATCTTGCTGCCCAGGTTCATCCTGTAGCTGGTGAAATCGAGGGTGTCCTGAGGCACCCCCGGCAGCAGCAGGAAATCAGCGGCAGGGTCGAAGTGGTCGCGAATCGCCCGCAACACGGCATCGAAGTCGCTGACCTCGACGTCGCC
>JADFNY010000077.1 GCA_022563115.1 Acidobacteriota bacterium
AAGGGCATCCAGCGATTCGACGGCATGGGCCGCGTCTACACCGCCACCCGCTACAACGCCGATTCCGGCCGCGCCGCCCGGGAGCTGGGCTACGCACCGGAGTACGATCTGGCGCGCGCCGCGGCGCGGATCGCCGACGAACTTCGCGATCTCGCCCCATCCATCAGCGCATCGGCGACGCCGGGCCAGCTCATCGACCTGGACGTCGACGCCCCGCCGGAGTCGATCCGGCGTCGGTTCTGCGTCATCGGCACCGGCCTCGGGGGCGGGGCTCTGGCGGTGAGCTTGCTGCGTCGATGCGACGACGTGGTGATCGTCGAGGCGGGCAACGGCGGCGACCACACAGCGGATGACGACAACGTCGGCCTGGAAAACACCGGCCTGGATTTCCGGCTCGCCATCTACCGCGATATCTCGGTGGGCGGCACCGGCAATGTGTGGCGGGGACTGTGCTCGCCGCGCGACCCGATCGACTTCAACAAGCGCGACTGGATGCCGCAAAGCGGTTGGCCGATCGACTACCAGGACCTCGAGGACGCCAACCGCGGCGCCGCCGCGCTCCTCGGGCTCGACGACTACGGCTTCTTTTTCGACCACAGCACGGTCGATGAGGACCGTGCCCACGCCGATGCAATCCGCTTTAACCGTGATCGCTTCGCCCTCAAGTACTTCCTCCAGACGCGCCCCCCCAAGAGCTTTCGCGCCGACCTGCTCGAGGCTTGCGGCCAGCCGGGCGGGCCCCTGCTCCTACAGAATGCCCCGGCGCTCGAGCTGATCACCAACCCCGGCGGGACCCGGGTCGAGAAGGTGTTGGTCAAGAACAAGAGCGGCGGCACGTACCTGGTCGAGGCGGATGTCTTCGTCATCAGCGCCGGGGCACTGGAGACCCCCCGACTCCTACTCAATTCGCGCCAGGGCGAGCGCGCCGGGATCGGCAACGAACAAGACCTCGTCGGCCGCTACCTGATGGACCACCCGATGGTCGGGATGGGCCAGGTGCGCCTGCGACGACCGCGCACCGCAAGGCTGTTCCAGGCACTGCCGCTGGCTGCCAACCGCATGATCAAGGCGGGCGTGATCATGAGCGACGCCGGGCAACGGGAGCACCGTCTGCCGAACCACAACGTTTTCCTGCTGCCCTCGTTGCACTGCGGCTTCGACGACAACTACGAGCGCGCCCGGCGGGCCCTGATCACGGCGCGGCGCAAGCGACTCGGCGCCGGCGACGTCTTCACCGTCGCGACCAATCCGAACGTCATCCAATGGGCCCTGTCCTACGTGTCGCCGCTACCTGCGTGGTTTCGTTACGCCGATCTGTTCTTCATCGCCGAGCAATCGCCGACCGCCTCCAGCCGTGTCGATCTCTCGAAACAGGAGGACCTCTACGGATACCGCCGCGCCCGGGCCCGCTGGCACGTTTCCGACGACGACGTCGACTCGATCGTCCGCTTCAACGATCTACTGCTCGACGCCTTCCCGACCGACGACTACGAGGTCAGCTACCGGCGAGACCGCGACCGCATCGCCGAGGCGCTGACCTCGGCGGCGCATTTCTGTGGGACCGCACGTATGGGCTCCAGCCCCTCCCACAGCGTCGTCGACGCCGACCTCAAGGTCTGGGGCGTCGACAACCTCTACGTCTGCGACGCATCGGTGTTTCCAACCTCCGGCAACGCCAGCCCGAGCATGACGATCGCCGCTCTCGGTGTCCGGCTGGCGCGGCATCTCTGGGCGTCGACAGCCTGCTAGAATTCCCGCAATCGTGCACTCAAACCCCTGCAGAACGCGGATCTCATGGGACTCCTGGGCACCGTAAGCCACACCGTCACCCGCTGGACGCGCGCCTTGCTGCGTGACAACCGGATGATGGTCCGCAGCTACTTCGAGCATATCTACCGCAACGAAGACCCCTACGGGACGATCACCGATCCCGAGGGCGAGCGGAAGCGCAACGACATCATGGCGGCGATCGCCGGGCGACGCTTCAAGCGCGCCCTCGAGATCGGTAGCGGCGAGGGAACGCTCGCCCTCCGCCTCGCCGACCACGTCGACGACCTGTTGCTGGTCGACATCTCCGAGCGCGCTCTGCGACGTGCGCGCGAGCGACTCGCGGATCGACCCAACGTCAGGACGGCCCGGCTCGACTTCATCGTCGATCCGATCCCGGGTACGTTCGATCTCGTCGTCTGCCAAGAGTCGCTCTTCTACGCCCGTCCTAAAGATCTCGACGCGCTGAGCGACAAGATCATCAACGCGGTCGCCGACGGTGGCACCCTCCTGCTGCTCCACCCGCGTTCGATCCACGACGACGATTCCGGCCTCGAGTACAAGGACATCGGCGCCAAGACCGTGCACCAGGTCTTCATCGACGATGCCCGCACCCGCGTCGACCTCGACCAGACCGAGGAGATGTATCGGATCACGGTCATGAGCAAGAAACCGGCGCTGCCGGGGGCTGTTTGAGCGGTAACGCCACCCCGCCCGATGATCGCGGCGCCTTGCCGCCGTACACGATTGCGGTTCTCAACTTCAACGGCATGAAGGTGCTACAGCCGACGCTCGAGGCGCTGCTGAAGATTCCCGACGAGGGCTGCCACATCATGATCCTCGACAACGGCTCCACCGACGGGTCCCGCGAGTGGATCGCCGAGAACTACCCGCAGCTCGACCTCCACCTCACGGCCGACGACGGCAACCTGCCGCGGGTACGCAACTACGCGCTCGAGCACGCCCCGACCCGTTACATGATGCTGTGCGACAACGACCTGATCCTGGCGCCCGACTGCCCACGCAAGCTGCTGAAACCCATGCTGGCGCGCCCCAACGTTCTCGCCTGCACGCCGCGCATGGTCTACATCGAAAATCCCGACGTCATCCACAACGACGTCGGCAGGGTCCACTTCCTCGCCGTGTCGGGCCGCAGCGAGCGTGGACGAACCGTGCAGGAGATACCAGCCGACGACGTGCCGCAACCGACGGTGCCGGGCGGGATCGCCATGATCGATCGAGAGCTGGCCGCACGAATCGGCCTCTTCGACGACCTCTATCCGTTCGGCTGGGGCTGCGACGCCGAGTTCTATATCCGCGCCACCATCGCCGGGCTGCACTCGCTGCACGCATCCGATGCCCTCAGCTACCACCCCGTGCCGGCGCACAGTTTCGCCCGCTCGGAGGGTCAAATCCACAATCGCTACCGGTTCATCCTAACGATGTACTCCGGTCGAACGCTGCTCCTGCTGGCGCCGCTCTTGCTACCGTTTGAAGCGGCGCTCACGACGCTGTTCGCGACCAAAGGTCTGAGCGGCGTGCAGCTCCGCTGCATCCGGCGCATCTGGCGCGGTCGCGCCGAGGTGAAGGCAACCCGGCGCACGATTCAAGAAGGACGCCGCGCCTCCGACGCCGCATACCTCGATGCCAGCGGTTTCTCCGGCGGCGGGCCGCTCTCGTCCCGCAAGCTGGCGTGGATCGGAGCGGCCGTCAACGGCGTATCCGCCGCGTATTGGACCCTGGTCAAGCGACTGATCTGAGCGCTTCGCGACTACGGTACAATGCGGAAGGCGGAAATGCCTGACGATTCGCCGGTTGCGACCGGCATCGTGCCCACCCCGCACTCGACCGCCTTAGCAGGGTGTTAGCCCAGCCACCGTCCGCACGAGGCCGTATGACCGCAGCCCACGCCGAGGTTCTCCTCGACGCGCACGTGCACTACCATCCCGGGTTCTCGAGGGCCGCGTTTTTCGCCGCCGCGGCCGCCAACCTGCGGGCCGGAGGCGAGCAACTCGGTTTCGACGGACCGGCACGATCCGGCCTCATGCTAACCGAGAGCCACGGCGTCGACGCCTTCGGCGGGTTCGCCAGCCAAGCGGCAACGAGTCTTCCCCACGGCACGTCGCCCGATGGTTGGTGGTTTCGACGGACGGAGGAAGACAACTCCTTGTGGGCGGTTCGCTCGTCGGCGCCCGATCAGCCGATGCTGGTCATCGCCGGCCGCCAACTGGTGACCCGCGAGGGTTTGGAGGTCCTGGCGCTAGGGTGCCGTGAACCGTTGGCCGAGCGGATGGAGCTACGGCGAGCGCGCGACGCGATCATCGAAGCCGGGGGTGTTCCGGTGGTGCCGTGGGGATTCGGTAAGTGGTGGTTTCAGCGCGGCCGTACGGTCGCCGAACTGATCGACGCCGGTGATGCCGAGGGCGCGTGGTTTGTGGGCGACAACGCCGGTCGTCCGCGGTTCTCTCGCCGCCCGCCGATGTTCGCCCGGGCAGCGGCGCGCCGGGTATTCGTCCTTCCGGGTAGCGACCCGCTTCCACTCCCCGGCCAGGCCGACAAGGTCGGCCGCTGCGGCTTCCGGATGAGCGGTGATTTCGACACCGATCATCCCGCCCGTGCCGTGCTCGACTGGCTGCGCGGGTGCACCGAGCAGCCGCAGACCTTCGGCCGCTACGAAACCCTCGGGAGTTTCGCCCGCGACCAGGTCGCCATGCAGATGCACAAGCGCTCGGACCGCCCTGAGGCGGCGGCGCCATGAAGGTGCTGGCCATCGCCCCGCAGCCGTTTTTCACCCCGCGCGGCACCCCGTTGAGCGTCTACTACCGAACGCTAGTAACGGCGGAGATGGGCTACGAGGTCGACCTGTTGACCTACGGGCAGGGCGTCGACGTCGACATTCCCGGCGTTCGCATCGTGCGTATTCCGTCGTTTCGCTGGCTCGGCAGCGCCAAAGTGGGCCCCTCGCTGCTGAAGGCGTTCCTGGACGTGTTCATCGCCCTATGGGCCGTCGGCTTGATGATCCGGCACCGCTACGATGTCGTGCACGCCCACGAGGAGGCCGTCTTCTTTTGTCGCTTCCTCAAGCCGGTGTTCCGCTTCCGGCTCATCTACGACATGCACTCGATCCTCTCGCAGCAGCTCGTCAACTTCAGCTTCACGAACTCGAAGCTGCTGATCGGCATGTTCCGCCGCCTCGAAGACGGCTGCCTCGCCAAGGCGGACGGTCTCATCACGATCTCTCCGGCCCTGGCCGAGTACGCCATCCCGCGGGTCCGCGATCCGGAGGCGCACTTCTTGATCGAAAATTCGCTGTTCGATCCGCTGCGCCTCGAGCATCACGTCGACGTGCCGGTCGCCGACGATCAGTGGCTGTACCTGCTGGACGGCTCTCGGCCGGTGATCCTGTACGCCGGGACTTTCGAGAGCTATCAGGGCATCGGCCTGTTGCTGCGAGCTTTCGCGGCCGCTCGATCGAAAGCTCCGGATGCGTTCCTGCTGCTGCTCGGGGGCCGACCGGAGCAGGTCAGCGAGCACCACAACGAAGCCGAGGGCCTGCGAATCGGCGAGCACTGCCGCTTCGTCGGGGAGGTCTCGCGCGAGCTGGCGCAGCGCGCCACCCGTGAAGCCTCGGTGCTGACCTCGCCGCGCACCGTCGGGGTCAACACGCCGCTGAAGATCTACGAGCACATCGCCAGCGGTGTGCCGCTGGTGGCGACCCGCATCGGCTCGCACACCCAGGTGCTGAGCGACGACGACTGCATCCTGGTCGACCCCGAGCCCGAAGCGATGGCCCGGGGACTCCTCGCCGCTCTCCAGGGCGGCGAGGCCATCGAACGGCGGGTCACCAACGCCCGCGCCCTGTATGACGAGCGTTACTCCCCGGCGGCCTATCGGGACAAGATGCGTCGCCTGTTCGACCTGATGACGCGCTGATGTGCGGTATCGCCGGCATCGCGGGGCTGGCGCCCGGGGCGCCGGTCGACGAGCAGCAAGTGGCGCGGATGTGCGCCTGCATCGAGCACCGCGGGCCCGATGATTCGGCGGTCCATCTGCGCGACGGCATCGGCCTGGGCATGCAGCGCCTGTCGATCATCGACGTGGAGGGCGGCAACCAGCCCATCTTCAACGAGGACCGCACCGTACGAACCGTCTACAACGGCGAGATCTACAACTTCCGCGAGCTGCGCGCCGAGCTCGAGGGGCTCGGGCACCACTTCGCGACGGCGGCCGACACCGAGGTCATCGTCCACGGCTGGGAAGAGTGGGGCGCGGGTTTCGTCGCCCGCCTCAACGGCATGTTCGCGATCGCGCTGCACGACAGCGCCCGCAAGCGTTTCGTCCTCGTTCGCGACCGCATCGGCATCAAACCCCTCTACTACGCGGTGCGCGGCGATCACCTGGTGTTCGGCTCGGAAATCAAGGCGCTGCTGGCCTCCGGGCTCGTCGATGCCGACCTCGACGTCGACGGGCTGGGGCAGTTTCTCGCCTGGGAGTACGTCCCCGGCGCCCAGACGCTGCTCGCCGGTGTCCACAAGCTCGAGCCCGGCGCCCTGATCGAGGTCGACCTCGCCGGTGAGGCGGCCGTCAAGCCGCGTGTCTGGTGGGACCTGCCGGCGGCCTCGGACCACGCTTCCTTCAGCCCCGCGGAGTGGGAAGAGGCCATCGATGCCAAGGTGCGCGAGTGCGTCCAACGCCAGCTCGTCGCCGACGTGCCGCTGGGCGCCTTCCTCAGCGGCGGCGTCGACAGCTCGTTGCTGGTCGCTGGGATGGGCGAGGCACGAACCTTCAGCATCGGCTTCGATGACCCGAGCTACAACGAGCTGAGCTGGGCCCGCCGCGTCGCCGACCACCTCGGGGTCGATCACCGGGACGAGATCATCCGCCCCGATGTCGTCGAGCTCTTCGATCATCTGATGAACTTCATGGACGATCCGATCGGCGATTTCTCGATCTTCCCGACCTACCTGGTCTCGCGCCTAGCGCGTCGCCACGTCAAGGTCGTCCTTTCCGGGGACGGCGGCGACGAGCTGTTCGGCGGCTACGAAACCTACGTTGCTCAACTGATGGCGCGGCGCTGGTCGATGATTCCCGGCCCCCTGAGGCGCGGCCTCGTCCACCCCTTGATCCGCTCGCTGAGGCCGCGGCCGGAGAAGAAGGGTTGGGTAAACATGGCGCGACGTTTCGTCGAGGGGCTCGAGAACGACACCGAGCTCGGACACGCGCGCTGGCGCCTATTCGCCGGCGCCGACATGCTCGAACGGCTGCTGACGCCGGAGGCCCGCGAGCAGTGCACGACGCCGATCGGTGCCCATATCGTCGGCCTGAAGCAGCGGGCCGGGAACCGTGACGAGCTCGACACCGGCCTGTACATCGACATGAAAAGCTACCTCAGCGACAACATCCTGGTGAAAGTGGATCGCATGTCGATGGCCTGCTCGCTCGAAGCCCGCGTCCCTTACCTCGATCACGAGCTTGTGGAGATGGCGTTCGACGTTCCGAAGGAGCTCAAGGTGTCGGGACGGCAAACGAAGATCCTGCTCAAGCGCGTCGCGGCGCGCCACGTCCCCGACGAGTGCGTCTACCGCACCAAGCAAGGGTTCAGCATCCCGATCAAGAACTGGCTCGGCCAGGAGTTCCGGCCGTTGATGGAAGACCTGCTATCGCGCCGGCGGCTCGAGTCGGAAGGCTTGTTCGTGCCCACCGAGGTCGAGCGGCTCAAGGACGAACATCTCGCCGGGCGGGAAAACCACAGCCATATCCTTTGGACCCTGCTGGTGTTCCAGGATTGGCGCCGTCGCTGGTGCCCCTCATGACACGAACGACACAGATGATGGCGCGCTCGCCGGCGCCGGCCGCGCGGAGTCGCCGATGAGCCGCACTCTGGTCACCGGCGCGACGGGATTCACCGGCTCGAACCTGTGCCGCAGGCTGGTGCACGACGGCGAGAGAGTGGTCGCGTGGGTCCGCCCCCGCAGCGATACCGCAGCGCTGCGCGAGCTCGGGGTCGAGTGCCGCGAAGTGGACATCTGCGGCGCCGAGCAGGTGGAAACGGAGCTCTCCGGGTTTGGAACCGTGTACCACATCGCCGCCGCGTTCCGCGTCGAGTACGCCGACATCGACGAGTTCCAGCGCGTCAACGTCGGCGCAACCCGGAACCTGCTCGAGGCGGCCGAACGCTCCGGCGTCGAGCGCTTCGTTCACTGCTCGACGGTCGGGGTGCAAGGTGACATCGAGGCCCCGCCCGCCGACGAGGACTATCGCTACGCCCCCGGCGACCATTACCAGCGGAGTAAAGTAGAGGGTGAGCAGCTGGCCCTGGAGTACGCTCAAAAGGGCGCCCCGGTGAGCGTCGTTCGCCCGGCTGGCATCTACGGTCCGGGCGACACCCGGTTCCTGAAGCTGTTTCGGCCGATCAGCCGCGGCCGGTTCGTCATGATCGGCAGCGGCGACGTGCTCTATCACCTGACGTTCATCGACGACCTCGTCGACGGCATCGTCCGTGCCGGCCGCCGACCGGAAGCCGTCGGCGAGGTGTTCACCCTGGCGGGCGCCAGCTACACGACGCTCCGGGAGCTGGTCGCGGCCATCGCCGAGGCCGTCGGCACCAGGCCGCCGCGGCTGCGGCTGCCGTACGCCCCCGTGTACTGGGCGTCGGTAGTGTGCGAGAAGGCGTGCCGAACGGTCGGCGTCAACCCGCCGCTGTACCCGCGCCGGGTCGAATTCTTCGAGAAAGATCGCGCCTTCGACATCTCCAAGGCACGCCGTCTCCTCGGCTATGATCCGTCCGTCGAGCTCGCCGACGGGTTGGTGCGAACCGCCGCCTGGTACCGTGAACAGGGGCTCATCTGAAGATGAACACGCTCCGCCGTGACCCCAGCGCCGCCGCCGCCGAAGCGCACGATCTGATCATCGTCGGCGGCGGCATCTACGGTGCCATGACCGCTCTGGAAGCAGCACGCCGCGGGCTGCGTCCGCTGCTGCTAGAGCGCGACGACTACGGCGGCGCGACGAGCTGGAACAGCCATCGCATCGTCCACGGCGGGCTGCGCTACCTGCAGCGCTTTGACCTGAACCGCTTTCGCACCTCGGTGCGGGAGCGCAGCTGGTTTCTGCGCCACTTCCCCGACCAGGTCGAGCCCCTGGCCTGCCTGATGCCTCTCTACGGCCAGGGGGTGCGGCGACCGAGCGTGCTGCGTGCCGCGCTGCTGGCGAATCACCTGCTTTCACGGGGCCGTAACGACGACCTGCGCTCCGACCGGCGGATCGAATCCGGCGGCGTGATGACCGTGCTCGAGACCCGGTCGGTGTTTCCCCAGGTCCGCGAGGAGGGCCTGCGCGGCGGCGCGCTATGGTACGACGCGGTGATGACCGATTCGCAGCGCCTGCTGATCGAAGTACTACGATGGGCGAGTGCTTGCGGCGCCCGCTGCCTCAACTACGTCGAGGCGACACGCTTGCGGGTCGAGGCCGGCGGGGTGGTCGGCATCGAAGCCACCGATGGCGTTGACGGCGCGACGCTGCTGTTCGACGCAACGATCGTCGTGAACTGCGCCGGGCCCTGGAGCGGGCGGGTGGCGGGCGCTTTCGATCGGCCAATGGAAGAGCTGTTTCGGCCCTCGCTGGCGTTCAACTTGCTGTTCGATCGTGCTCCGCCGTCGGAGGTCGCCGTCGCCGTGTCGGCCCCGGAACCGGGGGCCCACACCTGGTTCCTGTACCCGCGAAGCGGTCGCACGTACGCGGGGACGGCTCATTTTCCGTGTGGGAAGGGCGCTGAGACATGGACGCCTTCACGGCAGCAAATCGACGCGGTGATCGACGACATGAATGCCGCCGTCCCGGGACTCGATCTGCGCCGCCATCAGGTGATGCGTGTGTACTCCGGGCTGCTCCCCGCCACCGGGCAAGGCTCCACCGAGCTCGCCTCGAAGCCGATGATCTACGATCACGGCGCCAACGGGGGCGCCAGGGGTCTGTTCAGCGTTTCCGGCGTCAAGTACACGACCGCCCGCGACGTCGCCGAGAAGACCCTACGCCGTGCCTTTGCGAGGCTCGCCGAGATCGGCGAAGGGACCGAGCGGCCGCCGGCTCGAGAGATCCCGGCAATCGGTGCGGCGGCGAAGGAAGGCACCGGCAACGACCTTGCCGAGGCGATCCGCCGCTTCGCCGACGACGAAGGCGTCATCCACCTCGACGACCTGCTATTGCGGCGCGGCGACTGGGGTGACGATCCGCGGACCTTGGAGAGGACAGGACAGGTCGTCGGCGAGATGCTCGGCTGGGATGAGGTGCGGCTGGACGCCGAGCTCGACCGGCTGGCTGCCCCTGCGGACACGGAGAACTCGGGGAGACACCCCTAGCTACACCCCCCACCTACGCGCCAAGCGGGCAATGAAGGCGCCGCAGGCGCCGAGAGGTCGGGGGCGGGTGGCGGGCATCCAAAAAAAGGATGAACCCGGCTTGGCCCAACCGCCGCAGCAGAGGGTGGGCCGCGGGGCCCTACTCGCCGCCTACATTCGCGCCTGGCTTCTGCCGGAAGACGTACTGCTCGACCAGCAGGAGGTTTTCCGATTGGCGGACCACGTCGAGCAGCTCGCTGAAGGTCGCTTCCTCCTCGAGCTGTTCTTCGACGAACCACTGCAGGAAACGGTTGGTCGTGTGGTCCTTCTCCGAGAGCGCGAGGTCAACGAGCTCGTGGATGCAGCGGGTGACCTCCTGCTCCTGGGCAAGACCCATCTCGGCGATCTTCTCCAGTGACTCGAAGTCCGCGACGGGCTCGGGAATCGCCGGAATCACCGGCTTTTCGTTCGCCTGCAGCACGTAGTGCAGGAACTTCATCGCGTGGGCGCGCTCTTCTTCGGCCTGGGCATAGAAAAAGTTCGCCAGCTCCTTGAGGCTACGCTCAGCGAGATGGATCGCCATGGCCAGGTACTGATTCGCCGCTGACAGCTCGCGTCCCATCTGCCCGTTGAGCTCCTCGACCATCTTGGTGGACAGCTTGGCCATTGATCGTGTCCTTTCTCGGTTTGATACCGCTCAGCCGCAACCGGCCGAGGCGATCTCGCGCACCGCGTCGACGACGTAACACACCTGCGACTCGGTCAGCGACGACGCCGACGGCAGGTACAGCCCGTTCGCACAGAAAGCCTCAGCGACGGGGAATGACTGGCCCTCGTACTGCTCATGGTAGATCGGCTGGAAGTGGATAGGGATGAAGAACGTCCGCGTTTCGATGCCGCGCGCGGCCAACGCCTCGCGCAGGTCGTTGCGGCTCATTCCGAAGACGTCACGGTCGACGAGCATGCCGTACATCCAGAAGACGTTCTCGACGTCACCGACTTCGGGTGGCGTCGTGATGCCGTTGACTTCGGCGAGCAGCTCGCTGTACAGGGCACCGTTGCGCCGCCGCGCGGCGACGTAATGCTCGAGCTTCTCGGTCTGCGCCACGCCGACCGCGGCCTGCAGATTGGTCATCCGGTAGTTGAAGCCGACGTAGCGGTGCCAGAAATGGCGCTCGGGCGAGAACGCATGGTCGCGCAGGTTGCGCGCCAGCTCGGCAATCTGCTCGTTGTT
>JADFNY010000078.1 GCA_022563115.1 Acidobacteriota bacterium
CATCGACCGGCGCACAACCCGGCACCCGGGCTACGAGGTCAGTCAAAAGAAGCGCAAGCTCGTCGAGCAGATGTTCGGATGGGCCAAGACGATCGGGCTGATGCGCAAGACGCGACACCGAGGCACCGAACGGGTCGATTGGATGTTCATCTTCACCGCCGCTGCGTTCAACCTGGTCAGAATGCGCAACCTCGAGGGGGCGACGTGACGATATCGGGAATAAGCGCCCAAGAAGTGCCGGTGCTATCGGCAACAACGGCCCCTCACCCGTACTCGGTGGTTCGCCAACTCACCTGGATCGAGACGATCCAGCCCAAGATGGCGTGCCCGGGCGGTTTTTCAGCAGCCTGCTAAGCTTCGTCTGATGCTGCCAGGCCGGCGCCCGCCGCCAGGGGCAGCGAGACGACGAACAGCAGGGCCATCAGCACTTCCGAGTCGCTGAAGTTGTACTCGAACATGCCCATCGCCAAGAAGCCGGCCAGTGCAGCGAGGGCGGCACGCGCCTCCGGTCCGCCCTGCCCCGTAGGGCCGGCAGCACGTAGAATCCGCCAGGCGAGAATCGCAAAGGCCGCCATCATCCAAAGCCACGCAGTGAGCCCGATGAGGCCGCGCTCGGCGGCGATTTGCAGCAGGTTGTTGTGGAGGTGCGGGTTCTCCTCGTGCACCGCCCAATCGACGACCCAGGCGGGGTAGACTCGCTCCATCAGGCCCGGGCCGATCCCCAGCCAAGGGTGGGCCTTGATCATCTTCAATCCGGTCGCCGCCATGGCGATTCGATCGAGGTTGCTCGGATTCTCCGTGGAGAACGTGCTGGCGGCGCGATCGTAGAGGGCATCGGGCCCGGCCAGGGCGGAAAGAAGGACGGCGATGATCACCAGGGCCACGAGAGCGCCCAGCGCGTAGAGCGCCGGTCGCTCCCGCGGAACAGCACGCCCGCCAGAGGTCTTCGCGGGTGAGACGAAGCGACTGGCGAAGAAGACGACGAGGGCTGTGCCGCAGCCGATCCAGGCGCTCCTCGTCAGGGTGAGCCCGATCATCCCGACGGCGGATCCGGCAACCAGATGGGCGGCGAGCCGTTTCGTGCCGCCACGAATTGTCAGCAACGCGGGGACCGAGACGAGAAGGACGCCGGAGAAGGTCATGTAGTGTCCGAGGGGCCCGGTGGCTCGGTAGATCGCATCGCCGGGCGCCGGTGTTGTCGTCACCGTCTGGTACAGGCCGACAAGCAACGCACCGCCGATGCCGACGGCGAATACTTCGAGGCCGCGGGCGCGCGTCCTCGCATCCCGGAAGACGGCCCAGGTGACCAGGGGCGCAGCGAACAGAAAGATCTCCTTGAGCTCGAGGAGTCCCTCGACGGGATCACGTGAGACCATGGCGGATAGCAACGACAGGGCGAAAAAGACGATGATCGGGGCGCCGATCAAGCCCAGCACGTCGCCGGCGGGGGAGGGTGCGACGGCGGTGGGGTCGAGCTCTCCCGGGTCAATCTCGCGCAGCAGCCAGGCAACGCCCCAGGCGCCGGCTGCGAGCCAAAGGGCGGTCTCGGCCGCCGCGATCGAAAACGTGATCGCCAGCAGCCAGAGCAGCGCCAGCGCGCCGCAGAGTTTGAGCAGTTGGTCGGCGCGACCCCGGGGCGTTGCAGAGCCTGGACTAGAAATGACGGTCTCCTCCTGATCCGCGGCAACGATAGCCGTTCGAGCGACCGCGGGCCAACCCGCCGCGGATGGGTGCGTATGGTCGCGCCGGACAGCACAGCAAGGAGCGATGTGGTTCGGTGGACGGGAGCGCGCGGAAGGCTCCGGGAGCCGACGCTGGATCTCTGGTTGCCAAGAGCCTCCGATAGTGCGCGTTGCTGTGCACGTTTATGCTTTTATACTTTTCTGGTTTTTATGTGTTTTTTGTAGTCTTTTATTGTTGCTATCGTGTCCTGTACTAACATTTCGATTTGAGAATAATCAGCCTGAACCGCCGACCCACACGGGCGGCCACCAGAATCTTCGCCGTCCCATCGGGACGCAGCACGAAATGAGAACGCATCGACCAGCACATCGCTTGGCCCAGCGCCCCAAGGCCGAAGGCTACTGCGGTGGCGACGGCTTCACGCTCCTCGAGGTGATCGTAGCCACCGGTCTGGTGGGTCTCGTGGCGCTGGCGGTCGCACCCCTCATGCTGATGGCGGTGCAGACGTCTGCGGTGGCCCAGGAAGCAACCGAGTTGACCAACAGCGGGACGGAACAGATGGAAACGCTCCGCGCTCTGCCGTTCACCGATGGGCAACTCGCGGCCGGTGGTTCGGTCGTTTCATCGGACCCCGGCTACTCGCTCGACCCCTACGATGGCAACGTTGACCGCTACATCCGCTGGCAAATCACCGACGCGGGTGATGCCCGCAAGCACATCGAGATGGCTATCGGTATTCGCAAATCCATCTGGGGACCGCCCCGTGAGATTCTCCTCGAGACCTACCGAACCGACCTCCAGTAGCAGGGAGAAATTGGCACCGCCCGTGTACGCGCCAACTCAGCCAGAGCCCACATCGAACCGAGCCGGAACCAGCGCGCCGCTCGCGTGCGAGGCTGGTTTCAGCCTCCTCGAGGCGCTGGTCGCAAGCTTCATGTCGTTGATGGTGGTCGGTGGCATGCTGGTCATCCTCGACGGCTTACGCGACGTTCATCGCGATCAGCAGCAGCTCATCGACGCCCGGATGACGGCGCGGTTGGCGCTCGCCCAGATGCAACGCGACATCCAGCTGGCGGGCATCGGCCTGCTCGGCATGTTGTCACCGTTGCCGGTCATCGAGCCCCGGGCCGACGGTGGGATCGACATCCGCTACAACAGCGACAACCTGACCGCGCGTCTCTCCGGTAACGGGGGAGGCTCCCATTTCGATGTCGCCGACGTGTCGGGATTCGAAGTCGGGATGGTGGTGGCGGTCTACGACGGGACCGGCGCCTTCGATCTGACGACGTTGACCGCCGTCGAGGCGGACAAGCTGCACCTGCACCACGACGGCGGCTTATCAAAGACGTACACGCCGGACGACGGAGCCGCCGTCAAGCGGGTGCAAACCACCAGTTACCAGCTTCAGAGCGTCGCCGGGGGGGTGTTCAGGTTGCAACGCCAGCAAGACGATGCCACGGCGCAACCGGTGGCGATCAACGTGCGCTCGATGACGATCACCTACTACGACGACTCCAACCCCTTGCAGGCGTTCACCCCCGTGACCCTCGCCGATCAACTGCGCGTGCGTATCATCGAGGTCACGCTGGTCGTCGAGACGGAGGACGAGCGCCTCAACACCACCGAGGAACGGACGGTGAGCCTCACGGTGCGCATTGCGCCCCGTTCCGTCCGGTTGACCTCGTGAGGTGAATCCGGAAGCCGAAGCCGGCTGGCACCTCCGCATCATCGGACGGGCCCAAGGTGTCTTCTACCGAGCGGCGCGGGAGCCCCACCCTTCTAGTGTTGCTTCCGTTAGCCCCGGTTCGCTACTCTCCCTCTTTGGAGGACTTGGTGCGCGTACGGTGGCGTTGTGCTCATGTTCGGGCCGCAGAGGTTGCACACGCCCGAGCTGCGCCCGCCGAGCAGGGCACTGTGCTGTTGATGATCCTGCTCTCGCTGCTCGCCATCGGCTTGATGTCGATGGTCGTCGCCCAGGTGGCGTCGACGGAGATTGCCATCACCGCTAACATCACCGCCGCCGAGCGCTCGTTTTTCCCCGCCGATGGTGCTTCCCAGGTACTCCTGCGCGATCTGATGGAGATGTCCCGGTCGTTGGGGCGCTTTCCTACGGATGCCGAGCTCGACACCATTACCGCCCCGAGCTTCACCCACGTGACGCTGACCCAATTCGATGCGTACGCCGACGGCCCGCTCGTGGCCGCGACGCTCACCGACAGCCTCTACGTCGGCCTGTCGGCCGAGATCCAGCCGTTTCGCGTCGTCGCCACGGTGGAATTGGTCGGCCCGCCCCCGAGCACCGCCACCGTCGAGATCCAGGGCGAGTTCGCCGAGATTCCGATCTTCCAGTTCGGTGTGCTCTACGAAGGTGATCTCGACGTGCATCCCGGCCCGGTGATGACGATCAGCGGGCGCGTGCACAGCAACTCCGACATCTACCTCGATCCGAACGCCGGGGGTCTGGTTTCCTTCGAATCGACGGTGACCGCCAACGGCGGGATCTACAACACGCACGAGTCGGGTTTTACCGCCGGCGGGGGCGTCGACATCATGGATTCGATCGCCACCTACCACGCGATGGCCGGCCTCGATTCCGACAGCCCGACGTGGAGCTCGGAGGCCATCAGCCGCTGGGACGGGCGTGTGCGCTCGGGCTCCCTCGGCGGCGGCCGGATCGACCTGGTGATCGCAGATCCGACCAATCCGCGGCTGATCATCGAAGCGGGACGTGCGGCCGATAGCACCGCCGATCAGGCCGCCAAGATCTGGTACGACGCCGGCCTTCGGATCGTCAACGGCCTCGGATACGACGCTCTGGGCAACCTCGTGTCGCTGACCGATCCTGTGAGCGGCGACAGCGCGCTGCGGTATACGGCGCTGTATGACTGGCGCGAGGAGAAGTACATGCTCACGGTCGAAGTCGATGTGGAGAAGCTGGGTCGGGCGCCGGGGTATCCGGCCAACGGCATCGTCTACTTGGGAGCGTTCCAGCCCGACCTGGACATGGCTTCGTGGCCGGGTGGGGAAGCAGGCGTGGGTCCCTTGGAATGGCAGGCGTTCCCGCCACCGTGGACGAGTGTTTTCACCGAGTTCGCCTTCAAGATGCTCCACGGCTCGGAGTTGAGCGGCGACCTCACGCTCGTCACCGAGAACCCCATTTACATACAGGGCGATTACAACACCATCAACAAGAAGGCGGCGGCGGTCATGGCGGACGCCGTCACCATGTTGAGCAACGAGTGGGGCGATCCCGAGGACGATGGGACCTTCGACGACGACGACCTCGAATACAGCCTGGATGACCTCAGCCACCGAGAGGCCTCGACCACGACGATGAACGCCGCGTTCATGACCGGCAACGTCGACGTGGGCGCCAGCTACAACGGCGGCCTGGAGAACCTGCCTCGCCTCCTGGAGCGGTGGACCAACGTTCAGCTGACCCTGCTCGGAAGCCTCGCCGCCCTGTGGGAGTCCGAATACGCCAACGGCACGTTCGGCAAGGGCAACGTCTATAGTCCCCCTATCCGCGACTGGAACTTCGACACCGACTTCCTCGACCTCGCCAAGCTGCCGCCCGCAACCCCGCGCATCTACCAATTCACGATCACCGGCTGGTCGCGTTCCTAGCCGGCGGCGGGACGGGGCGATTCCTTTGTCGCGGCTCCTCGACGACGTACCAACATCGCCGCCGTCGCCGCTCCGCGGACTCGCCCCGTCGCGCTCGCTACAAGTGTCAAGCCATGTCGGGGACAGCACACTAGCTGCAAGGCGACGCTACGACGGCGATGCTTGATGTATCGTGGGGGAGCGGCAACGCCGCAGATGGCCTCTCGTCGTCGCAACCGAAGGGCCCATCACACTCTCACCACGGCCTGCTAGCATGGCACCTCGACGAACCGGCCTCTGGCTGCTGACAACCTTCTTTTTCTTTCTGCTTCTCTTCACCGTCTTCGTGTGGGGCTTGAACCGCATACTGGTGGGGGGGGCGTCCGGCGTCGGCCGCGGCACCGTGCTCACCATTCGCCTGCAGGGCGCTATCGGTGAGATCGCCCACCGGGGCCCGTTCCTCGGCCCGGTGACGGTCCGTGAGATCGACGAGGCGCTGCGGCGCGCTGCCACCGACAGTCGCGTCGCCGCGGTGTTCCTCGAGGTCGGGCCGCTCGGCGGTGGCTACGGCAAGGCGCAGGAAGTCCGCGCCGCGCTGCAGCACTTCAAGGAGAGCGGCAAGCCGGTGATCGCGCTCCTGGAGCTCGGCTCCAATCTCGATCTGTACATCGCCTCGGCGGCCGACACCGTCTACCAGGTGCCTTCCGGACAGTTGATTCTCGGCATGCTGGTGCAGGAGCCGTTTTATCGCGACCTTCTCGACAAGATCGGTGTGCGCTTCGAGGTCTTCGCCAGCGGTCCCTACAAGAGCGCCTTCGCGTCGTTTACCGAGCGCGCCATCACCGAGGCCCAGCGAGAGATGGACGACAGCCTGCTGGACAGCCTCTACGGCCAGTGGCTTGCGGACGTCGCTGCCGACCGCGGAATGACGGTCGAGGCACTCGATGCCGCGTTCGACGAGGGATTGCTGTCCGCCCGTCGAGCCCAGGAGCTCGGTCTGATCGACGAGCTCGGCTACCGGGACACGGTCGATGATGAGCTTGCCGAGCTCGCCGGAAGATCGCCGCGGCGGCTTTCGGTTCGCAGCTACCTGAGCGCCACGCAACCCAGCGCGTTGGCGCGGCTCTTTGCCGCCGACGACGTCATCGCCCTCATTCATGTCAGCGGTTTGATGGTCCCGGGTGACTTCGAGGACAGCCTCTTCGGAGCCGACATCGCCGCCGGCTCGACGATCGCCGGCTACATCCGCGAGGCTGGCGACGACCCAGCCGTCAAGGCGATCGTCCTGCGCGTCGACAGCGGAGGGGGGGCGGCGAGCGCCGCCGACGTCATGGGGCGCGAGATCGAGCTCGCGGCGCAGCGCAAGCCGGTGGTGGTGAGTATGTCCGACGTCGCCGCCTCGGGGGGGTATTGGATCGCCAGCAAGGCGACCCGCGTGTTCGCCAATCGCGCCACCTACACCGGCTCGATCGGCGTCATCATGGGTCGGCTGAACCTGAGCGGGACCTACGAGCTGCTCGGCGTCAACCACGAGATCATCAAGCGTGGGGACAACGCCGACCTGCTCAGCAACGCTGCTTCCTTGCGCCCGGAGCAGGCTGAGATCCTTGCACGCAGCGTGGCGGAGACCTACGCCGACTTTCTCGATGTCGTCGCCGACGGACGCAACATGGAGCGCAACGCGGTCGAAGCGGTGGCGCAGGGCAGGGTGTGGACCGGCGAGCAGGCCCTGGCGCGCGGCCTCATCGACGATATCGGAGGCCTGCGGGAAGCCCTGGTCGCGGCGCGAGCCGAGGCCGGCATCGAGCCCGGCGGGACTACGGTGCTCCGCATCTACCCGCCGACCCGGACGCTCTTCGAGGAGTTCTCGCGCTTGTTCGCGACGGTGGCCGCGGCGCGCACCGTGTCGCCGCTGTCGGCAGCCTGGCTTCCGCCGGCGGTGTCGAGGGCGTGGGAACGAATCCGCGTCTTGCAGGCCGCGGGCCCGGTGTGGACGATCATGGACAGCCCTCTGCCTGTTCCGGCCTGGTAGCGCTTCCCGTGCCGACGCCCGGGCGGCGCCGCTTCGCCCTACCGCAGAGGGCACCTGTCAACCTCGAGATCGACTTCGAGAAGGATCTCAACGGGCAGCAACTCGCTGTCGCCACCTGCGGCGATGGGCCGAAGCTGGTGATCGCCGGCGCCGGGTCGGGCAAGACCCGCACTCTCACCTATCGCGTCGCTTATCTCCTCCAGCGGGGCGTCCCGCCGGCCGGTATCCTGCTGGTGACGTTCACCAACAAAGCGGCGCGAGAGATGCTCGGCCGCGTCGGGCAGCTCACCCGGCTGGAGCCCTACCGCATGTGGGGCGGTACCTTCCACTCGGTGGGGGCACGCCTGCTGCGGCGCCATGCTGAATTGCTCGGATACAACGAGAACTTCTCGATCCTCGACGAGGGCGACCAGCGCGACCTGTTGCGCCTCTGCATCACCGATCTCGACGTTTCGGTGGAGCGCCGCCGCTTTCCGTCGCCCAAAGTACTGGCCGGTCTCTTCTCGCTGCAGATCAACACGCGGCAGCCGCTCGAGGATCTTCTTGCCGAACGCTACGCACGCTTCGTCGACTGGTCGGAGATCATTCACGAGATTGCCGAGCGCTATGTCGCCCGCAAGCGAGCCGCCAACGCGATGGACTACGACGACCTGCTGCATCGCTGGTTGCAGCTCTTGCAGGAGAACGACGAGGTTCGCGATCGCTACCGCGAGCAGTTCGCCCATATCCTCGTCGACGAGTATCAGGACACCAACATCGTACAGGCGGAGATCGTCGAGGCGATGGCCGGGCAGGGGCAGGGCGCCAACCTGATGGTGGTCGGCGACGACTCGCAGAGCATCTACGCGTTCCGGGGCGCCAACTACGACAATATTCTTCGCTTTCCGGAGCGCAACCCGGCGACCGAGGTCTTTCGGCTCGAGACCAACTACCGCAGCACGCCGCAGATCCTCGACCTCACCAACGCCAGTATCCAGCACAACGAAGTGAAGTACGAAAAGACCCTGCGGGCGGAGCGCACGGATGGCATGCCGCCGGCGATGGTCCCCTGCAGCTATCCCCAGCAGGAGGGGGTGTTCGTCGCCGAGCGCATCCTGCAGCTGCGCGACGAAGGCGTCGATCTCGACGAGATCGCCGTGCTCTACCGCGCCCACGCCCACCGCCTTTCGGTCGAAACGACGCTGCTGCGTTACGACATTCCCTACGAGGTCCGCGGCGGGTTGCGCTTTTTCGAGCAGGCACACATCAAGGATGTGGTCGCGCACCTACGGCTGCTGGACAATCCCCGCGACGAAGTGGCCTTCCGTCGGGTGCTTCTGTTGCAGCCGGGCATCGGCAACGTGACGGCGGATCGGATCTGGAAGGCGATCGGCGGGCACACCGTAGACGCCGAGGCCCTGGTCGGCGCCCTCGACGAGAAAAGCGTCGTCGACTTGCTTTCCGCCAAGGCGCGCCCCGGCTGGGGGAGCTTCGTCGGCACGATGGGCGAGGTTCTTGCCGCCCGGGCAGATCCCCAGACCGCGATCCTCAGCATCCTCGAGTCGTGCTACGAGGACTACGTCGTCGCCAAGTTCGACAACTCGGAATCCCGTATCGAGGACCTGCAGCAACTGGCGGTCTTCGCGGCCCAGTACGACTCGCTGCACGGTCTGCTCGAGGAGCTCCTGTTGCTCGGTGAGCTCTACGGGCGGGACGTCGACCGCGGCGGCCGCCGTGGCGACGACGACGGCGATTCGGCCGTCGTCCTGTCGACGATTCACCAAGCCAAGGGGCTCGAATGGCACAGCGTCTTCATCATCCACCTGCTAGAAGGGTTCTTTCCCAGCCCTCGCGCCCTCGACGAGGCCGGCGGCGAGGAGGAAGAGCGACGTATCTTCTACGTCGCCATGACCCGGGCCCGCGACGAGCTCTACCTCAGTTATCCGATCATCCGGCCGGGCGGCTACGGGGCGTCGGTCGTGCAGCGGCGGTCACGGTTTCTTCAAGAGCTGCCGGACACGTCGTACGAGACCTGGCAGCTCGAGGAGGAGGTCGTCGAGACGCCGGCCGTCGCAACTGCTTCCGGCGCCGGCCGAGAGGCCGACACGGAGCCTGATTTCGACCCCAACGTCGATCCTGTATGGGACGACGACGAGGTCCTGGGCGAGCCGTGGGCGGGCGATTGAGCTCCTTTGACCGGTGCGGTGGAGTTGCTAGGATTACCGCGACGGCGTCACAATCTCGTTTGCCCCGAATCACCGCCACAGGAGGTCTGTTGTGCGCTCAGTCAGCCTCGCCCTTCGCACCCTGGTAACGACCGGCGTGCTGCTGCTGGCGCCGCTCTTGCTCGGCGATGCCGTCGCCCAAGGTGAAAGGATCACCCTTCTGAATCAGGACATGGTTTACCTCGACATCGTCGAGGGACTGATGACGTTCGAGTGGGTCGTCGACGTACGGAACAACACCGACGAACCGCTTCGACTGCGCATCGTTTTCGATCTTCTGGACGACGACGATCAGCTAATCAATCGCGACGAGCAGGGCAATCCGCAAAACGCCGTGATCATCACCGTCGAACCTCGACAGACCGTTCCGGTCGAGCAGCAGGGCAGTCTGAGCTATGACCTCGCGGCCGAGATCGTGACCTACCGGCACCGCTGGGAAATCATCCAGGCGCCGCGCTGAGCTCCCCTATTCCATGAAGTCGCTCCGTACAGCCGCCGACGTTCGATCCTATGTTCTGAAGAACTGGCGAAGGCTGATGCCCGACCTTCTCGTCGCGCAGACCCGTGTCGGACTTGCCGCGGAGGACGAAAATCTCGTCCAGGTGGATCTCCGCGGGTCCGAGCCGGTGCGCCGGCTCCTGCTGTTGCCGCTGGCCTCCGGCGAGCCGCGCCTCGTCCGCTCCTTGCTGCCGCGGCTACGCGAGCTGGCGTACCGACGCGACACCTGGGCCGGCCTCGCCGTTCCGCACATGGGGCCCAGCGGCGTCAAGGTCTGCCGGGAGGCCGCCGTCGGCTACGTCGACTGCTGCGGCAACGCCTATCTGCGCTTCAATCAGGTCGTGGTCCAGATCTCCGGAAACCGTAACAAGTTCACCACCCGCAAGCGGCCGAGCACGGTGTTCAACGACAAGGCCACGATCCCGCTGCGTATTCTCCTGGAGAACCCGGGAAAGCTGGTGACCACGCGCGAGATCGCCGATCGAGGCGGCATGAGCCTCGGTTGGGTTTCGCAGGTCCTGCAGCAATTGCACGCCGAGGGTTACGTCGCGCGTCGGCGTGGCGGCGGCACACGTATGATCGACCCGCTGCGGTTGATCGGCGATTGGCTGCGCCAGTACACGTTCGAGCACAACGCCGTGTTTCCGTTCCGCATGCAGGATGCCCGCGCGAAGGATACGCTGCAGCGTCTGCGCACGCTGAAACCGCCTCTGTTCGAGCGCTACGCGCTGACGCTCGCCGCTGCGGTCGACGCCCTCACGGGTGAGCGGAAAGCCAAGCAGCTCCACCTCTACCTTCCGGGCCTGGCGCACGACAAGGATCGCGCCCTCGAAATCTGGTCCGATGCCCTGCACCTACGCCCCGCCGGCCACAACGCCAATTGCTTTCTCGTCGCCCCGTCGTACGCCCATGCCGCGTTCTTCGGCATGCACCGCGCCGAGGGGCTGCGGGTCGTCTCCGACCTGCAGCTGTACCTCGATCTGTTCCATTACAACGGAGCCGTCCTCCCCGAGGCGCAAGCCACGGTGGCGACGCGGCTGCCGTTCGTGGTCGAGTCGCCTACCGCCCACTAGCTGGCCGGCTACTTGCTGCCGGGGAGATGTGGGCTCGAATGAAGCAACCCGGGATCGAAATGCCGCAGCACGGGCGGCCGGTGCGCTTCGCCGCCGCCGGCGTCGGTGCTCTCGCGCTGTTGACGGCCGGCCCTTTCGTCGTCGACGCGTATTCGATCGCCTACGCCCCGATGCTGGCGATCTTACGCGAA
>JADFNY010000079.1 GCA_022563115.1 Acidobacteriota bacterium
GGAGCTGTACTTCGACATCGGCGAGTTCGAAGTGATCGCCGACGCCGCGGCGACCACGCGGCTCACTTCGGCGCAATATCTCGGCGGCCTGGCGCTCGGCATGGCCTTGGGCGCGGTGATCTGCGTGGCGACGGCGCTGGTGCTGGGCACCGCCCTGCTCAGCATGCGCGGCCATTATTTCGCCATCTGCACCCTCGGCCTCGGCGTCGCCGTGGGCGAGGCGGCCGGCGGCATCGAGAAAGATGGCGTGCAGGATGCCGCGCGAGCGCAACAGCCGGTTGCACTCGCGGATGTAGCGACGCGCCGAGACGAACGGCAGGCGGGAGAAGCAGTTCCAGGCGCAGATTCCGGCGAACGCCGCGTCTTCGAACGGCAAGTGGCGCTGGTTCATGCGATCGGCGGCCAGGCTCAGGTTGGTGATCGGGGCGCGCTCGAGTTCCTCCATCTCGTGCTTCTCGAGGTCATAGCAGCTCACCCGGAAGCCTCGCTCCGCCCAGAAGTGCATGTTGGCGTGGCTGGTCGGGCCGAGATCGAGGATGCGCGCCGGCGGCTCGCTTGCATCGAGGGCGTTGACCATTTTCCAGAACAGGATCGACGTGTAGCGTCGATTGGGAAGCGGGTCGGTTTCGTCGTCGGTGCCCGAGGAAACCGTTACCGGTTCGGCATCGGGGGTGGCGAAATCCTGGGTTCGTAGGTCGCGTCCTGATTCGATCGTCGCCGTCCGCGGTTCAACCGCATCTGCAGGGCGCTGCATCCAGGAAAGGCCTAGCGTTCCATAGCCCGCACGGTGAAGCGGACCTGGGTTCGTCGGGGAGGTCGGAACTCGCTGCCGTCGCCGCGGCGCAGCTCGACACGGACGACGTGGTTTCCCGGCGCCACTTCCTGGAATGTGAAGGTTTCGGAATAGCCCTTCAGCGGCGGCAGATCATCGAGCCGGAGCTGAACGTATGCTGCGTTGCTGGATCGGCGAGGCGTAAGCTCCACACCCTGCACCTCCATCTTCAGCTCCACATTGCGCCCTTCGACGACGCCGCCATTCTCGGGGCTGACAATCCGGACCGCAGGTTCCTGCGCCTGCGCCAGCGCCACAGCAGCGAGGCCGGTCGCGGCGATCAAGAACAACGCCCGGCGGTCAGGTAGCTGTTTCATCGTTCCCGCCCTCTTGCCTGGGCAGGGTCATGCCGCAGTCCTGCCGAAGTCGAGCATAGCAGGAATACACTGACGGATGCGTGCCCCAAGGTTACGAAATCAGGCGCGTTTCAGCGCTCGTTCGGGGCCCCGCCGAGCCGTTCCTGAAGCTGCTGGATCTCGTTGGCGTCGAGCCGGAACAGCGAGTTGTCCTGGGTGAACCAATCGCCGATGTCGAACGAGTTGCGCATCAGGCCTCCGCCGCTGTGATCCAGCTTGTTCAACAGGATGTGGACCATTTCGTGGGCCGCGGCGCGGGCCACGATCAATGCGGTCAGAGCCGGCAGGTAGTCGCCGCAGTTGGCGGGCGCGTAAGACTCAATGAACGGGTTGACCTCGACGCCGCGGATCTGAGCCTCGGTGCGGGCCTGAATGGCCTCGCGGCAGCGAAAGACGGCTTGCTGGCGGAACCAGATTGCCTGGCGGTAGAAAACAAAGCAGTTTTTCCCGGTGCCGGCGTCGTCGTGTGGCGCGATGCCGATGACGTTGGAGGGGCCGTGAAACCAGCGGGTGCCGTCGGACGGCAAGATGATGAGCCGCAGCTCGTTGGGGTGCAGGTCACGGCGTGGCGAATCCGCGATGACCCATTCCAGTGTCAACCCGGCTTCCTCGAAGATCGCGGAAACCTCCGTCCGCAGCAGGTCGACCTCTTCGGTGGGCAGGAATTGATGGTCGAGGAAGTAGACCACGACCTTCCCGTCGCCGAGCGGCGGGGCAGCCGTCTGGTCCTGCGCGGCGACGGCATCAGGGCCGAGCAGCAGGGTAGGGGCGCACACCAGGGCGGTCGTCAGGAGCAGGGTACGAGGCGATTTCGGCGGCTGAAAAAAGGCCATGGAACGGCTACGGGGAAGGTGCGACGACAGGACAGACGTCGATTGTCGTGGGAGCGGAGTATAGCACCCTGGTAGACACCTGGAGACGGCGCAAAGCTGACGTTGTTCTAGCCCACGGAGACCCCGTCCGACTCCCAGAGGATCTGCTGGTCCCCGCGCACGCCACGGTTGATGACCCCCTCGATGATGTCGGCGCCCTTCGAGCCCAGGAACTTGATCAGGCCGTCGGCGTTGTCGACGCCCTGGGATTCGAGCACCCCGCCCGTGACTCGGAGCTGGAATTTGAAGACGGTGCCGTCCTCCGCGACGATGTCGAAGCTGCACCGAGCCTGCTCGAACGAACCGTCGTCGGATGTCTGCCACACGGGATCCCCGGTGCGGATGCGAAACGTCTCCTGCGACTCACCGTCAACAAACAGCCAACTGTACTTCGCAGCCACGTTGAATCCCTCTCTCTGCTCGGTTGGCTCTGGGCCGTGAATCCCTTACCAGGGGCCGGGCCACCCACAGCACCGCCACCTCAGGAAGCCGCCCGCGCCATGCGAAACAACTCCGCGAACGACGGCCGCTTGCCATGGAACAGGATGGTAGCCCTGAACACCTTGGCAGCTCCCCAGATGGTGAGACCCACCGTCGCGACGAGCACGATGATTCCCAGCCAGACCTCCCATAACGGCGGCTCCGATACGTTGACCCGCGCGAACATCGTTAGCGGCGTGAACAAGGGGAAGAAGCTCAACACCTGCGACGCGAACGAGTTCGGGTTGGTCATGATGTAAAAGGTGGATATGAACGCCAGCACCATCGGCATCATCGCCGGTATCATCGCCTGCTGCAGCTCCTGGACATTGTCGCAGGTCGCGCCGATGGCCGCGAACATGGTCGCGTACATCAGGTAGCCGAGGAAGAAGAAAATCGAGAAATAGGCCAGGGCGCGAAAGTCCAGAACGTTGGCGAGGTTGAACTCCGCCACCGCCGCGCCCATCGCCAGGCCCGGCAGGATGCCGAGGATGGTGATCGCTACCATCAGCAGCCAGATGCTGAGCTGGGTCAGGCCGGTGCCGAGCACGCCGAGGACCTTGCCGATCATGTACTCGGTGGCGGTCACCGCGCCGATGATCAGCTCCACCAGCCGCGAGTTTTTTTCCTCGACGATCGCCATCGCCATCTGCTGGCCGTGCATTAGCACGGTCATGTACAGCAACATGCCGAGGATCATGGTGCTGATGTAGGCGACCAGGAAACCGCCGCGCTCCTCCCCGCTTGCCGAGACGGTGATCGTCTCCATGCCGGCGCGCTGCACCGCGCGCAGCCGTTCGAGCTCCTCGCCGGCGAACCAGTTCTCGAGGATCGTTGTCTCAATGGCGCCCTCGAGGGTCTCGATGATCACGATGTTGCCGGTTTCCCCGGCGTAGTACTGGCTGCGTGCGAGGGTTTCCTCGTTGGGGATCAAAACGATGTAGCCGTCGATCTCTTCGTTGCGGACCGCATCGGAGAAACGCTGGCGCACTGCCTCGACCTCGGACTCGCGGACGTTCTCCGTTTCCTGCATCTGGAACGGTAGGCTTTCGATCTCTTCGAGGCGCGTCTTGAGGGCGCCACCGATGCCGGTTCCGGCGTCGATGACGGTGATGCGCAGCACGTCGACGTCGGCGCGGATCATCATCGGGAAGATCACCGCGTAGAACGCCATGAAGCCGGGCACCATCAGCGTGGTGATGATGAAGGCCTTGCTGCGCACCCGGGCGATGTACTCGCGGCGCGCGATGGCGATGACCTTGGCGGGCTTCATGGCACCGCCTCCCCGCTGTTTCCGCCGTCCCCGTTGTCCCCGTCGACCGGGGCGACATAGCCCACCTTGTCGAGAAAGATGTCCTCGACCGTCGGTTCGGCGAGCCTGAACGACCGCACCCTGACGCGATCGACGAGCTGCCGCAGCACGTCCTGCGACGCCTCGGTGTTTTCGAGCAGCAGGCTGGCGGTTCGGCCAGAGTCGCGGACCTCGCGCACCCCGGCCAGTCCGTGCAGCGAGCCCGACTCACCCTCGTACTCGAGGCTGACGCTGGTCTCGCCGTACGAAGCCTTGATCTCGCTCAGCCCGCCGGCCAGAACCGCGCGACCCTGGTGGATCAGGCAGATCGATTCGCACATCTGCTCGACCTGATCCATGCGGTGGGTGGACAGAACCACCGTCGTGCCTTTGTCGCGCTGTTCGATGATCAGGTCCTTGAGCAGCCGCGTGTTGATCGGATCGAGGCCGGTGAATGGCTCGTCGAGCACGAGGAGCTCGGGGTCGTGGAGCACCGATGCGGCGAACTGGATTTTCTGTTGCATTCCCTTGGAGAGCTCGTTGGTGTCGGACTTGGCGCGATCGGCGAGTCCGAGGCGGTCGAGCCAGGCATCGGCACGCTTCTTGGCTTCACGCTGCGGCAGCCCCCGGATCGCTCCCAGGAACGTGAGCTGCTCGGCGACCTTCATCTTCGGATACAGGCCGCGATCCTCCGGTAGGTAGCCGAGCCGGTCGCGGACCTCGAGCGGGTCGGCGCTCCCCAGCGTTTCCACCTCGCCGGCGTCGCGGGCGTAAATGCCCAGCGCCATCCGAATGATTGTCGTCTTTCCAGAGCCATTGGGGCCCAACAGGCCGAAGATCTGCCGCGTCGGCACTGACAAGTCCAAGTTGTCGACGGCGGTCTTGCCGTTGAAGCTCTTGGTCAGCCCGATGCACCGCAAGGCGTATTGACTGTTCATGCAGTCCTCATCGTCGAGTAGCGGCCACCGCGCCGCATCCGTCCCTCAAGAAACGCTCGCCTCAGTTTATTGATGTGCCGTCGGCCCGCGAAACCTTTCGCTGCCAATGGCGAAGAGTGCTGGTGAGCGGTCAGGAGTCGACCATCAGCGGTGTCCCAAACTAGTTACCCAGCGCGTCAATCGCAAGCGCGGCCGACACCCCGGCCGGACGGCGACGAGGTGCGGGTCATCGCAGTGGTTTGCTGGGATGAGGACACGACCGGCGATTACTTGAAGTTCGGCGTCCGCGAGCATAGGCTGAAAGCGCGGCGGCGCCGCTCTTTCCAAACCGGATTCCACCCTTCCCGGAATCTTGTTCCGAGGCTTCTCATGTCCTCTGTAGGCTCGAGCCGCCCCCAGGTTCGATCACCGATTGTCTATGCGCTGCTCGGAGCGGCGGCCTGTCTGGCGATTGTAGCGATAGCGGCGCTTGTTTTTTGGCCGCGGAGCGGCCCCGCCGTGGATGGATCTCCCGCTGCGCTCCCCGCCGGCGGCTTCGGTTTCGGCTCCTCGCCGGTCGAGGTGGTGACCGCCGTCGAGATGATCGCCGCGGAGCCGGTGGAGCTGCTGGGTTCGGTGGCGCCGGCGCGGGAAGCGATCGTCGCCAGCGAGGTCGAAGGTGTGGTTTCGGCGGTGTTCGCAGACGAGGGCGATCGCGTCGCCGAGGGGTCCGTCCTCGCCCGGTTGCGCACCACCACGATGGAGCTCGATCTGGCGGCGGCGCGAGCCAGCCGCGCCGAGGCGGCGGCGCGCCTCGTGCGTTTCGAGTCAGAGATCGCGCGGCTGACCAATCTACGCGAGCGCGGCGCTATCTCGGAGCGCGAGTACGAGCAGGGGATCGCCGATCGTGATGCCCAGGCCCAGACCGTGGTCCGCTTCGAGTCGGAGGCAGCGCGCCTGGAGGAGCTCATCGTGCGGGCCGAGATTCTCGCCCCGTTCGACGGTCTGATTTCCGCGGTGCATGTGGAGGTGGGTGAGTGGACGGCGCGTGGTGGCGACATCGCCACCCTCGTGGACCTTCAGCGCGTCGAGGTGACGGTGGCGGTGCCGGAGCGTTACGTCTCGCAGGCGGAGGCGGCGCGCGAGCAAGGCATCACGCTCGACGTGGTGTTCGACGCGCTGCCAGGCAGCAGCTATCCGGGCTTGATTCGGGCGGTATTGCCGCAGGCCAACCCGCAAACGCGAACGTTCCCGGTGATCGTTTCGGTCAACAACCCCGACGGCACCATTCGAGGCGGTATGTTCGCCCGCATTCAAGCCCAGATTGGGACGCCGGTGCCGACCGTTTTGATCCCCAAGGATGCCTTGGTGCTGCGCTCGGGCCGCACGTTCGTGTACCGCGTCGTCGAGCCCGCGGCTGCCGGCAACGGCACGGCTCCAGCTGCCGACCCGGCCGCAGGAACGTCGAGCGCGGGCATGGGCGCTCCCCCGCAGATGGTGCAGGAGATCGAGGTCGAGATCGGGGCGGGTTACGGCGCGTGGCAGGTGATTGCCGGAGGTATCCAGGGTGGCGACGTCGTCGTCGTTCGGGGCAACGAGAGCTTGCGCCAGGGGGCCCCCGTGGTGGTCGCCGGCGAGTTCTCCATGGACCCGCCGCCGACCCCGTCGGCCGGCCTTCCCTCGACGGAGCGCAGGAAGAGCGACTCGCGATGAAGCTCGTCGAGGCTTCGATCAAGTACCCGGTCAGCGTCACCGTGGGCGTGTTGTTCGTCGTGCTGTTTGGCTTCCTCGCCCTGTTTCGCATCCCGGTACAGATGATCCCCGACATCGAGGAGCCGCAGGTCTTTGTCAGCACGGCCTGGCCGGGTGCTTCGCCGGCAGAAGTCGAAACTGAGATCGTCCAGGAGCAGGAAGAGCAGCTCAAGACGCTCGAGGGGCTGGTCCGGATGACGAGCTCGAGCAGCCAGTCGCTGGGCGCCGTCGTTCTTCGGTTTCAGACCGGCAGTGACATCGATGCCGCGATGTTGCGGGTCAACAACGCGCTCCAGCAGGTTCCCTCGTACCCCCGGAACGCGCTCAAGCCCGTACTCTCGACCTCGCAGTTCGGCGGCGCCGAAGGTGCGATCGCCTGGTTCCTCTTGCGCAGCGCCGACGGATCCGACATCCGTATCGCCGAGCAGCGTGATTTCGTCGAGGAGGTGATCAAGGCGAGGCTCGAGCGCGTTCCCGGCGTTTCGGCGAGTGGGCTGTTCGGGGGCCGCGAGCGCGAGCTGCGGGTCGATGTCGACGTCCAGGCGTTGGTCGGGCGGGGACTGACGCTCAGCCAGCTCGGCCAGGCGCTCGACACGGAGAACCGCGACGTCTCGGCCGGCGACTTCGACGAAGGCAAGCGCAGCTACGTTGTTCGTACGGTCGGCCGGTACGCGTCACCCAGGGACGTCGAGAACGTCGTTCTGGCCTGGCGCGACGGCGCCCCGGTGTATGTGAAGGACGTCGCCAGGGTAGGCCTGGGTTTCAAGGACCCGGACCAGATCGTTCGCAACCGCGGCATCGACACCATCGCGGTCAACGCGTCGCGTCAGCTCGGCTCCAACACGATCGTGGTCATGGACGGGTTACGTGACGCCGTCGCCGAGCTCAACGCCGGTCCGCTGGCAGAGCGCAATATGGTCATGGAAGTGGCCTTCGCGCAGAGCGACTACATCGAGGGCGCGATCGCACTCGTGCAGCGCAATATCTTTGTCGGCGGGGTCCTGGCGATCGCCGTCTTGCTGCTCTTCCTGCGCACCTTTTCGAGCACGCTGGTGATTGCTCTCGCCATTCCGGTATCGATCATCGGCACGTTCCTGGCGATGGCGTTGCTGGGTCGCAACATCAACGTCGTCAGCCTGGCGGGCCTGGCGTTCGCGGTCGGCATGATCGTCGACGCCTCGATCGTCGTCCTCGAGAACATCTACCGGCACCAGCAGCTCGGCAAGCGCCGCCGGCAGGCGGCCTACGATGGCGCCCGTGAGGTCTGGGGCGCGGTGCTTGCCTCGGTCCTGACCACGGTGGCGGTGTTCTTGCCGGTGTTCTTCGTCCAGGAAAAAGCCGGACAGCTGTTCCGCGACATCGCCGTGGCGGTCAGCGCCGCAGTGCTGATTTCGCTGGTCGTTTCGATCACGCTGATTCCGAGCCTGGCGGCCCGCGTGTTGAGCGCGACCTCGAGCTCCAAGGACCTCGAGGCGACGGTTGAAGACGAGGTGACCGAACGGAGGCCGCGGCGGCGGCGCGATTGGCGTCACCTGTGGGGGATAGCCCGCCTCGGGCAAGGTGCGGCCGAGGGGTTCGGCGATTTCGTCTACGCCATGTCGGGTTCGGTGGCGGCGCGCCTCGCGCTTGTCGTTGTTTTGGCCGGCGGTGCGATCGTTCTCGCCTATGGCCTCGTGCCGGCGACCGAGTACTTGCCGTCGGGCAATCAGAACTTCATCCAAGTCATCCTGGTGGCGCCGGCCGGCTACCACACCGACGAGTACGTTTCGATCGCCGAGCGCATCGAGGGCAGCCTGCGCCCCTACTGGGAGGCGCAGCCGTCCACGCCCGAGGCCGCGGCGCTTGATGGGCCGCCGATCGACCAGTTCTTTTTCGTTGCGGGCGCCGGTTTCGTGTTCATGGGCTCGCGCGTCCATCCCGACGAGGTGGAAAACGCGTACCAGCTGATTCCGGTGATGCAACGGGCGATCGGCGGCATTCCGGGAACGATCGGCATCGTCCAGCAGAGCTCGATCTTCGACCAAGGCCCGACGTCCTCAAGAGGCATCAACATCGATCTGGCCGGCCCTGATCTCGAACGTCTCCTCGAGCTCGGCAAACGGGTGTTCGGTAGCGTTCTGGCGTTGATACCGGGGGCCCAGCTGCAGCCCATTCCCGGCCTCGAGCTCGGCAACCCCGAGGTCCGCGTCCTGCCCGATCGCGAGCGCGCCGCCGAGGTCGGATTCACGGCGCAGGAGCTCGGCTTCACGCTCAACGCCCTGATCGACGGCGTCAAGGTGAGCGAATATCAGTACGAAGGGCGCGCCATCGACTTGGTGCTGCGCGGTCAAACGAGGTACCGCGACCACCGCACCCAGGACATCGAGAACCTGGTGATCGCGACGCCCTCCGGCGGCGCCGTGACGATCGGCGACGTCGCCCGTGTCGTCGCCACGAGCGGACCGCAGCAGATCAACCGCATCGAACGCCAGCGCGCCATCACCATCCGCGTCACGCCGCCGCGTGAGGTCGCGATCGAGACCGCCATGACGATCATCGAGAACGACATCCTCGGCCCCATGCGGGCCGACGGCTCGCTGGCGCCGCCGTACAGCGCGACGCTGTCGGGCGCCGCCGACGAGCTCACCGAGACCCGGCGAGCCTTGCAAGAGAACTTCATCCTCGCGGTGTTGGTGACCTACCTGCTGATGGCGGCGCTCTTCGAGTCGTTCGTGTACCCGTTCGTCATCCTCTTCTCGGTGCCGTTCGCCGCGGTCGGGGGCTTTCTCGGCCTGGCGGCGGTGAACAAGTTCGTTGCCTTCCAATCGCTGGACGTCGTCGCCATGCTCGGTTTCGTCATCCTGGTCGGCATCGTGGTCAATAACGCCATCCTGATCGTCCACCAGACCCTCAACTACATGCGCGAACGTGGCCTCGCGCACCGGGATGCCCTGCGCGAGGCCGTTTCCGACCGTCTGCGCCCGATCTTCATGAGCACGATGACGTCGGTGATAGGAATGGCGCCGCTGGTTCTGATCACCGGCCCGGGTTCGGAGATCTACCGCGGCCTCGGAAGCGTAGTGGTCGGCGGCCTGTTGGTATCCACCGTCTTCACGTTGCTGCTGGTGCCGGCGGTGTTCTCGCTGACGATGGACGCCCGCGAATGGTTCCACACCACTTTCACGGGCAAAACTAGATCTACCCCCGACCCGGCCTGACGGGGTCCCAGCCGTAGGGGCTTGGCGCTTCACCTTTTTTTATTTCCCGCCACTCGCCCCCGGCCTGTCGCTGCCTACGGTAGCTTCCTCCCCGCTGTGCGCACAGGGGTGAGATCGCGGCCGGTACCAAGCGGCACCGACCCTTCGCCCCTCTCTTGGCTCCGAACGCTACCCGGCCGCCGCCAACCTCGCCGCGACGGCGTTCCAATCGACAACATTGAAAAACGCGTTGATGTAGTCGCCGCGCAGGTTCTGGTAGTTTAAGTAGTAGGCGTGCTCCCAGACGTCACAGCCGAGAATCGGCGTGCGACCCTCCATCAAGGGGCTGTCCTGGTTCGGGGTGCTCTCGACGACGAGGTTGCCGCCGTCGGCCGACAGCCAAGCCCAGCCGGAGCCGAAGCGGGTCATGCCGGCCTTGTGGAACTGCTCCTTGAACCCGTCGAAGCTGCCGCAGGCGGCGTTGATCGCGTCGGCCAGGTCGCCGCTCGGCTCGCCGCCGCCGTTCGAGCTCATGACGGTCCAGAACAGCGAGTGGTTGGCGTGGCCGCCGCCGTTGTTGCGCACCGTGCCGCGGATGTCGTCAGGAACCGCGGCGAGGTCGGAGATCAGGTCCTCGACGCTCTTGGCGGCGAGGTCGGGATGCGCTTCCAGGGCGCCGTTGACGTTGGCGATATACGCGGCGTGGTGCTTGCCGTGGTGGATCTCCATCGTCCGCGCGTCGATGTGGGGTTCGAGTGCGTCATGCGGGTAGGGAAGGTCAGGGAGTTCGTACGCCATGGGTTCCTCCGTCGGGGGTATGACCGGATGCTTGATCCAGTAAAAATTTGGGAAAGTTGCCCGGCGCGATGGTCGCACACTCCCCGCGAAGCTTCCAATTCTCCCGGATGGCAGCGAACTTACATCTGTGCGCAAAGCGGGCCGGGAGGAGCCGAAGGCTCCGACAGGTCGGGGGCGGGAGGCGGGAATTCACATAGATCGGGTGGCGGGAAACCACCCTTTGTGGGGCGGAGCACTAGCGCCCGAGCATCGCGTCCCTAGTCGCCTTGAACTCATTCCCCTCCCGCCACTCCGGCCAGGTGTCGGCGGCCGAGATCCCGAGGGCCACCTGGAATAGGGCCTCGAAGTCGAGCGCGGCGCCGCTGAAATCCCACCTCGGATCGAACTCGTCGGACGGCTGGTGGTAGCGATTTGCGGTGTAGTCGTCGCGGATCTGTTGGGAGAACTCGGGCGGCCTGCCGACGAAAACGGTCCCGTAGTCGGTGTAGAGCGCGGGGACACCGGCGCGGGCAAACGGGAAGTGGTCGGAGCGGTAGAAGAAGCCCTTCTCGGGCTCCGGGTCGGGCACCACCGTGCGTCCCTGGTCGGCGAGCACCGCCGTCAGGGCGTCGTCGAGCGTCGAGTTGCCGAGGCCGATGATCGTCATGTTTGTGGTCTCGCCCCAGACATTGGCGCCGTCCATGTTGATGTCCGCAAGCGTCTTTTCGCGCGGG